>JBGTCM010000122.1:0-5027 GCA_041748795.1 Pyrinomonadaceae bacterium | reverse complement strand
GGTTCGCAGTCTCCGGGAATGGGAAAGAACTTGTTTGAGAATTTCCCCGTCGCGGGAAAGGTCTTTGAAGAAGCCGACGACGCGCTTCAGTTTTCAATATCGCAGCTCTGTTTTGAGGGTTCCAGCGAAGAGCTGCAACTGACTGAGAACACACAGCCGGCGATTCTGACGGTGTCAGCCGCCGCGTTGCGGACAATGGAGTCGGAAGGCTTTCCTAAACCGGATTACGTTGCAGGTCATAGCCTTGGTGAGTATTCAGCGCTAGTGGGCGCCAAATCCTTAACGCTGCCCGACGCTGTGAAAACAGTCCGCTTGAGAGGCCGTTACATGCAGGAAGCGGTACCTCTGGGTACAGGCGCGATGGCTGCTGTCCTTGGCGCGGACTTGAAAGACATCGAGACTGCCTGTGCGGAAGCTAGCCAGGGACAGGTTTGTGCGCCGGCAAATATCAACTCGCCCGGGCAAGTGGTAATTGCCGGCAACACGGAAGCCGTTGACCGGGCCGGCGAATTGTTGAAGACGCGCGGAGCGAAGCGCGTTGTGAAACTAAACGTGAGCGCGCCTTTTCATTCTGCGCTGATGGAGCCCGCGCAAGAGCGTTTGGCGGCGGACCTTGAAGAAGTTAGTTTTCAGCATCTGACGGTCCCGCTGGTTACTAACGTCGACGCCGTGCCGGTGGAAAGAAGCGAAGACGCGCGCGCGTCATTAGTCAGACAGGTGACTGCACCGGTCCGCTGGCTCGAGTCGATCGAGTGGTTGATTAACGACGGCGTTGATACATTCGTGGAAGTCGGACCAGGGAAGGTCCTGACAGGTTTAATGCGGCAGATTAATAAGAATGTGAAGTGTTTTAATGTCGAGGACGCTGCCAGCCTGAGGAGCGCTGCTGTGGGCCTGGGCACTTCATAAGTTGTAATCGATATTCAATCACAGAGGAGCAAAAGAAGATGCCCGATCAAGATATCGAAAATCAAGATATCCAAACTAAGGTTAAGCAAATCATAGTCGACGAGTTAGGCGTGGATGAAAACGAGGTTACGCCAAATGCTCGGTTCATTGACGACCTGGGCGCAGACTCTTTGGACACCGTCGAACTTGTCATGCGTTTCGAAGAGGAATTTGGTATCGAGATTCCCGATGAAGACGCCGAGAAGATCCAGAGCGTGCGCGACGCTTACAACTACATCGACCAGCACAAGAAATAGTGAAAGCTTGGTGATAAGTGACAAGTGACAAGTGACAGGCAAGAAGTGATGCCCATATCGTCGCTTAGCACTGAATACAAATTCTGACTTGTCACTTGTTACCTGATACTTGTCACGGTATTCAAGGAGTCTTCATTTGGCACGACGTGTAGTTGTCACAGGCCTGGGTCTGATAACACCGGTTGGGAATTCAGTTGAGACGACGTGGTCGGCACTGATGAGCGGCCGCAACGGTGTTGACTTCATAAAGAAGTTTGACACGGAGAAGTTTTCCGTCAAGTTTGCCGCTGAAGTCAAAGATTTCGACCCGCTCAAGTACATCGCAAAGAAAGAGGCGCGCAAGATGGGCGCCTTTATTCATTACGCCATCGCCGCGGCCACCGAAGCGATGGCCGACAGCGGATTCGAGCTCACCGAACAAGGAAAGTTTCCCGAAGAAGTTGCGGAAAGCGCGGGCACCTACATCAGTAGCGGCATTGGCGACTTTTGGGCTATTGAACGGGAACACTCGAAGCTGCTCGAAGATGGGCCGGATCGTGTTTCGCCGTTCTTTATCGTTTCGGCGATTGTGAATCTTGCCGCCGGCCAGGTTTCGATTCGCTATGGAGCCAAGGGTCCGAATTCCGCAACCGCGACCGCGTGTTCCGCGGGCGCACATGCCATCGGCGATAGTTTCAGGATCATTCAGCGTGGCGACGCAGACGTGATGATTTGCGGTGGCGCCGAGTCGGCGATTACACCGATGAGCGTTGCCGGCTTCGCTTCGATGCGCGCCCTGTCGACCCGTAACGACGATCCGCAACATGCGTCGAGACCTTTCGAGCGCGACCGCGACGGCTTCGTCATTGGCGAAGGCGCGGGGATCATGATTCTTGAAGAACTCGAGTTTGCCAAGCGTCGCGGCGCTCGAATCTACGCGGAAATTGTTGGCTATGGCATGACTGCCGACGCGTTTCATCTGACGATGCCCGATGAGACCGGTTCGGGCGCGCGCCGGGTGATGCAGAAGACACTCAAGGACGCAGGCATTGAACCGGAGCAGGTGGGGTATATCAACGCTCACGGAACGTCGACGCCTTACAACGATAAGTTTGAAACGTTAGCTATCAAGAAGACCTTTGGCGATCACGCGTACAAGCTTGCGGTGAGTTCCACGAAGTCGATGACAGGCCACTTGCTTGGTGCGGCCGGTGGGATCGAGGGGGTGTTCTCCGCGCTGAGTATTCATCGCAAGATGCTGCCGCCGACAATTAACTACGTTAATCCGGATCCTGATTGCGACCTTGACTATGTTCCCAATGAGCCACGTGCGGCCGAAGTTGAGTATGCGCTGTCGAATAGTTTTGGGTTCGGGGGGACGAACGCGGCGTTGTTGTTTAAGAGGTACGAGGAGTAGTCAGTTGTCCGTGATCAGTTGTTAGTTGCACTTCTTTCGAACGTCAATGCAACTAACGACTGACAACTAACTACTGACAAAGAACGAATTATGAAAATACTTGTCCTGATGAAGCAGGTCGCAAACAAAGATGCGATCCTGCGGATTAACAAAGAAGGCACCTGGATCGAAGAGGCAGACCTCTCGTTTGAGGTCAGCGAGTCAGACGGCTATGCGCTTGAAGAAGCTCTGCGAGTCAGGGAAAAGCTAAGCGGTGAAGTGGTTGTTTGCTCGATGGGTCCGCAGCGCGTGAAGTCCGTGATCAAGGACGCGCTCGCACGCGGCGCGGATAGGGCGATACACGTGGTGGGCGACAATTTAGGGTCGCTGACCCCTTACGCCGCCGCCAGTTTATTGGCGGACGCGATTCGAGATGAAAAACCTGATCTGGTTTTCACGGGCTTGCAATCGGATGACTACGGCTACGGGCAAACGGGTGTCATTCTCGCCGAGATTCTCGGCCTGCCACACGCGACCATTGTGATTGAAGTTGACGCCTCGGCTGAGAAACTGCGTGTAAAGAGGGAACTGGAGAGCGGCTGGTATCAGTGGTACACGATGCAGACGCCCGCTTTACTGACGATTCAGTCGGGCATCAGCCAGATTCGGTATGCGACGCTGAAGGGCATTATGGCGGCCAAGAAGAAGGAGATCAGGGAAGTGACGCCTGCCGCGGAAATAGTTGATCGGCCGTCGCATCAGCGCATCGAAAAGGTTTATCTGCCGCAGAAAACCAAGCAGACGCAACTGTTGGGAAATGGCGACGCGAAAGCCGGCGCGGTGGAGCTCGCGCAAAAGCTGCACACCGAGGCAAGAGTGTTTTAAAAGCTCTTCAGCCTGAAGGGCTGGAAGAAAGTAGCCGGTGGTCGGAGCGTAGCGTAGACCACCGGACCATTAGAGGGAAAGACCCGCACCCCGGAGGGGTGCGAGAACGGCTGGCACCCCTCCGGGGTGCGTTACAAAGAAAGAGGTTCCGGTGGTCTTCGCTGCGCTGCGACCACCGGCTACGGTCTTAAAACCCTCCGGGTGGTACAGCCCTGCGGGTCACGTTTGAGATTTAGCACAGCGACTTAGATAGGATCCGATCAGCATGAGCAATGGCGTATTAGTTTTTATCGAACATCGCGACGGTGTTCTTAACAAAACCTCACTCGAGGCCGTGGCCGCCGCACAGAGTATCGGCACTGACCTGCAGCAACCCGTCAGCGCGGTTGTGCCTGGTTCCGATCCGAGCGCGCTGGCCCAGGACATGGCTGCCTACGATCTTGCGAAAGTCATCAAGGCAACGAATCCAAAACTTTCTGAATACACGCCCGACGCCTACGCGGACGCAATGGAGCGTGTCGTACGCCAACTTGACCCCCAGCTCGTCGTGATGCCGCACACATATCTTGTGCGCGACTTCGCACCCAAGTTGGCCGCTCGTTTCCAGAAATCCTTGATTAGCGATTGCATTCGCGCGCAGGTTTCCGGGGCCGCAATCACGTTTACGCGCCGCATCTTTTTGGGAAAGCTGGACGCTGACGTTGTGTCAGACGGCGCAGCGCCAGTCTTTGCAACGTTTCAATCGGGTGCGTATCGGCCCGACCAGGCAGCGAAGGGAAGTAGCGCCGCGATAGAGGAAATGCCTGTCGACGTCGGTGAGATTCGTATGACGCCTGAAGCGCCGTTCCAGGAAGTAAAACAGGCTGTTGACTTGAGCAAAGCCGACATCATTGTTGCGGTAGGTCGCGGCATCAAGAACAAAGACAACCTGGCGCTGGCGGAGAAACTTGCGGAAGCGCTCGGTGCCGACCTCGCTGCTTCGCGACCCATTTGCGATGCCGAGTGGCTCCCGATTGATCGGCAGATTGGATCATCCGGTCAAACAGTGGCGCCAAAACTTTACGTGGCGTTGGGAATTTCCGGCGCGATTCAGCATCTGGTGGGTATGAAAAACTCAGGGACGATCGTGGCGATAAATAAAGATCCCGAAGCGCCGATCTTCGACATTGCTGACTATGGAATCGTTGGCGATCTTTTCGAAGCGGTGCCCGTGCTGACCGAAGAGATTAAAAAGATCAAGGCTGGCTAGGAACCTGCTGAGGAGATGTCGCGGCGTTTAGATAGGGCACTTGTGCCCGCTCCGGGCGGACAAGTCCGCACTCTAAACGGACACGGGTAAGAACTTACTCAACGCTCGTCACCCTGATCCTTTCGCTTGCTTCGCAGGCTCGGCCACCACCGCCTGCACGTCCTTGAGCACTTCCTCCGGCTTCCATTCGTTTCCGCGATAAATCTTTACAATTTTACTGTCTGGCCCAATCATCGCCGTGCGTAGCGAGTGAATGATCTGCTCATTTCCGGTTTGCGCATCTTTGTGATATCGAAGCCCAAAATACTGCGCG
>JBGTCM010000121.1:0-11396 GCA_041748795.1 Pyrinomonadaceae bacterium | reverse complement strand
CAGCTCTTCCGGCTCGAATGGTTTTGTAAGGTAAGCGTCGACGCCTGCGCGAAAGCCTTCAATGCGGTCAGTTGTTTCATCTTTAGCGGTAAGAAATACAATGGGTACCAATGCCGTTCTCGGAGAACCGCGCAATTGTCGTGCGAGCTGATAGCCGTCCATCCCCGGCATCCTAATATCACTGATCAACAGGTCAGGTACGGCCTCGGCGAGTTGCATTAGAGCTTCTCGACCACTGCGGGCAGTATTCACTTCATAGCCCTCAGTTTTGAGGCATGCCGCCACGGCGCGCAGGAGGTTAGGTTCGTCATCAACTATTAGCAATCGCTTCGACATCAGCATCATCCTCAATAGCCATCCCAGAATTGTCACCGGTAACTAATGCCGGCATGAGCAGTGTGAAGACTGTGCCGGCGCCAACTTCGCTCTCGACCGTAATCCGGCCGCCTAACTGCTCAACCACGTGCTTCGCTAAATAAAGACCGAGTCCAACGCCTGGTGCTGCGGTTGCAAATGAAGCAGCCCCGTCCGTTTCGTCTTCGACAGTAGATGATCGTGCACGAAAAAATTTGTCAAAGATATGAGGAAGATCGTCACGATGAATTCCGCCTCCGTTGTCTTCAACAGAGATTCCCACGTTTTGGCGAACGATGTGAGCGGAGACAGTTACTCGACCACCTTCAGGTGTGTACTTGATTGCGTTGTCAACTAAGCCGCGAGTTACTCTGCATAAGGCTTCAAAGTCAGCTTCGATTTTCGGTAAACCTTCGGGTATTTCCGTAGCCAGGGCCAGCCCCAGTGAACTTGAACGGTGCCGATCAACGTCTACACACGAATTAATTAAGCGAGCAACATCTACTGGAGATTTCGTCAGTTTATAAGCTCCTGATTCAATACGAGACAAATCCAGCAGATTACCTACAAACTCTATTTGACGGTCACACTCGGTTGCGATCGTCCGCGAGTAGTCAAGCCTGTCGTCCTCGGCTAAGGCCTGCCCCTGCAGCAAATGAGCCAGGACTTTTATAGTTGTCAAAGGCGTCTTCAATTCATGGGAAACGCTGCTCACGAAATCGGATTTCAACTGGTCCAGTTCAGTGAGTCTATCGTCACGCTCTTCGACGCGAACTGCCATCTGGTTGAAGGCTTTTGCAAGGTCGCCTATTTCCCCGGCGTCTTTAATCTGGGCCCGGGCCGTTAAATCCCCTGCGCCCAGCTGCTGTGCTATCGCTCGTAGGCGTCTCACTGGCATCACAATACTTCGCTCAATTACCAGCGCGGCGCCGATGGCCAGCAATAGCGCAATCAAACCAACCAATCCATAACGATTAAGGCGCTGACGTGCCGGTTCATAGAGTGTCGCGCTCGGAATTCCAATCATCGCTACCAGGCCGGTATCCCTCACGTGTGCTATCCCGTAGACGCGCTTTATTCCATCAACGGGACTGGTAAGTTCGGTAACGTTCGTTGGTTTCCCGCCGAGTACTGAAGCGAGTGGTGCCCAACTCTCGTCAGCTTCTGTTGGTGCCTCTGACCCCCGTCGCCGGTAAAGACTCCGACCGGCTGAGTCGCGGACTGAAATGATTACTTGTGGGGACAGCTGGATATTGTCGAACAGTTCGCTAATCGCGGCTCCATCGATGCGGGCGATCACCGCACCACCTTTTTGGATCGGCGCGGCAATGACCACGATTGGTCGAGCCTCGTCGACGGTTCGGTCTGTAACCACGGCCCACGATTTCCGCTCACGCATTTCCGACACCAGGTAGTCGGTGAGAGCGCTGGGCAGGACCTCTTTGCGTGCTGGTTGCGAAACTGTCGTGGTGCCGCCGGCATTTGTAATCCGCAGATCCATCCAGAAACGTCGGGTATGAAGGACGCTCTCCAGGTTCTCCCGAATAACTGCAGAACGAGGATCATTGTCGCCGGCGGACGCCGCAATTGCCTCGAGCGCTTTTTTCTGATCATCAAGCCAACGTTCAAGCGCAAGCGAAGCCAGATCGACTTGCTGTTTGATCGAGTCGTCCAGTTGGGCCCGACTGAGTCGCCACATGTTTCGAAGATCCAGTGCACCGAAGACCACCAGGGGCACGGCAATACCAACTGCAAGCAGGAGTAATTTGCCGCGAATGCCCAAAATCCGGTCCTCCCTCAGACCACTATCCAACCAGCAGCCTTAATACAAGTGTCAAATGGGGTAACAAGAAGTATAGCAACCCCGAAGGCTGAGGCTGTAAGGGTAAACACTCATGTGATGCTGTGATTTCACTGATTCGCTTCCCCAATGCAGTGACTTACCATGAGTTAGGGTATGCAAGAGTACTTCGGAGATGTCTCTTTGCGAAATACGGTCAAGAGGAGTGAGTCATGAAAGCCGCAGAACACATTCCCAATAAAAGTGATGCCACCATCAAGAGCAGCGTTTTGAGTGAAAGATTTTCAAGTATCAACATTCCCTGGAGACGTGTCGCATTATATGTGAGCCTTTGTTTGGGGTTCTTTCTGCTGGGACTTGTTCCCATGTGGTTTAAAGCAAACGACGCAATGGAACAACGCGATGCCGCCCAACGTGAGGTGCGGTTGGGTCAACTCCAAAGCACCCTGGGTGCCGCAATGGTTGATGTTCAGCGAGGCGAATACGAACCTGCACGGCAGCTTACAAGCGACTTTTATACAAACTTGCGTAGCCAGATAGACGCACCGAACGCATCCGTCTTCACGCCCGCGCAGCGTGAAACTCTCAGGCCGTTGCTGGCTGAACGTGATGAAGTGATTACATTACTTGCGCGGAGTGATCGCGTCGCCGTAGATCGTCTCTTTGCTATTTACTCTACTTACAACAAGATCACCAGCAGTGTGAGTTAGCCAGGGTTAACGCGGAGAAGTATGTGCGATCGCGCATAATCGCGCAAAACTACGCTCAATTATCCACGGGCAAAATCACTACTGGAAGCAGCGGTTTCGTGTATATCCAGGTTAAGGATATGATTATGCCGCATGGTTACAGTTGTTTATATAGTCGTTATCTTTCTTCTGGTCTTTGCGAACGGCTTCTTTGTCGCCTCCGAATTTGCTCTGGTAGGCGTCCGCCGCTCTCGCATTCAGACTCTCGCCGCATCAGGAAGTCCGAGCGCAAGGCGACTGCTTAATCTAATCGACAATCTGAATGCTTACATCTCCGCTACCCAATTGGGAATCACAATGTCATCACTGGCCCTCGGATGGATTGGGGAGCCGGTCTTCGCGCACCTGCTGGAAGCGCCGTTAAGAGGACGCGTTTCCGATGTAACGCTACATACGATCTCCTTCGCGGTTGCCTTCACAATTATTACTTTCCTTCATATTGTGCTGGGCGAACTCGCTCCTAAAACGCTTGCGTTGGAAAGAGCAGAAAAAGTTGCCCTGACAATTTCATTGCCGATGCAAGTGTTTTACAAAGTCTTTCAGTGGCCCATCCGCTTGCTTGATTGGGCAGGTACAGGCACGGTCCGCCTATTCGGACTCCACCCGACTCAAGAGCACGCTTCCGTTTACACCGAAGATGAGTTGCGTAATCTGATAGACATCTCCAGGAAAAGCGGACACGTCGAACCTCAGGAACAACAGCTGATTCATAGAGTCTTTGAGTTTTCTGAGACTGAGGTGCGGGAAGCGATGGTTCCTCGTATGCAAGTCGAAGCATTGACAGTGACGGCAACGCTGGAAGAAATCAGGGCTGCGTTTCTTTCCACCGGTTATTCACGCCTCCCGGTTTACGGTGAGCGATTAGATGACATCGTTGGCCTGTTATTTAGGAAAGATGTGGATATGGGCCGCGCACTTGCTGCTGGGTTCGAACTGAGGAAACTGGTCCGACCGCCGGCATTTATGCCGGCGACTGCTTCGCTCGGTGAGGCTTTAAAGCAAATGCAGGCGTCGCGCGTTCATTTTTGTTTTGTGATCGACGAACATGGCGGGATGGAAGGGATATTAACCCTGGAAGACTTGCTCGAGGAGATCGTCGGCGAAATCAATGATGAGTACGATGAAGAAACTCGCTCTCAAATCAAAAAAGACGGCCAAACATTCGTTTTGGACGGAATGCTTGCCGTGAGGGACGCCAACCAACGTCTGGGATTGGGGTTGCCGGAGGATGGAAGCTACACCACGATTGCAGGTTTCCTGTTGGCGAGAGCTGGGCGCTTATTAAACCCGGGCGATAAAGTTGAAGATGCTGCCGGTACCTTCCAAATAGAGCGCGTGGATAGACGGCGTATTAGCCGCATCAGATTTGTGCCCGCCAAGCAGAATGACGATCAATCCATCAATTTTTCGGCGCTGCTTATTATGTGCGGCGCGCCCTCACTAGTGATGAAAAACCTATCTACTCTGGAAGTCATGCCCCTCTGCGTTTGTCTATAGTTCTCGGAGAGAGTCAAATTCAGAAGATCATTTGGCGAACCCGGCTTTGCCCGAAAAGTAGCGGCGTAAACTGATCTCTCTGTGCAACCTCAGTGTCCTCTGTGGCTCTGTGGTGAATTTTGCTCGAAAATTGACCACCACAGAGCCACAGAGAACACAGAGGGTGCACAGAGAAGAGGGACTTTAAATACTTTTCGGGCAAAGCTTGGCGAACCCATCGCTTTAAATTCTCCTGGGCATCCTACCCGTGAGTGACAAGGATCAGGCGGTTTTCACTGCTTCCGCGGATGACACTCGACGCACTGAAACATCGATATGTCCCCAAGATTCACCGGATGCTTGAAGGGCTCGTTAGCTTTGTGGCAGGTCTCGCATTTGCGATCAGCGAGGCCGCCGAGATCGACAGGATGCTGAACGTCGAGAGTCTTGAGAACTGATGTAGGACGCGCCGAGTCTGATAAAACCGTGTGACAGACGTTGCAATCATTAGAAATAACCTTGCCGGTGTTGCTCACATGCTCGCCATCGTGACAACGGAAGCAACCTGAGGAATAGAGGTGGCCGATATTGTTCGGGTGAGTTTGCCAGTTGGTTTTCATCTCGGGAAAGAAGTAGGTTTGGTAGATTCTCTGGGTCTCACTGATTGCCCCTTTGACCAGATCTCCTTTTTGCGCGTACAGCTCGCCATAGTTAGTTCGATAAAAGGTATCCAAACTTGTAGCTATCGCTTTCACCGCCTCCCCTTCTGTTGAATAAGGCTGATTCAAAGCGGCAACCGCTTGCCGTTTGAGATAAGGCATTGAGGGGTCGAGCCGTCCGGCAGCAAACGATTGGTCCAGGGCGACGTCTGGCGGCAAGTAAACATGGGCCGGCCGATTGTGGCAATCAATGCAGTCCATGCGCCGCTTTTCGGCCTGCGATACCTGCTCTGCGCTTAGAGGCTTCGTTCGATCGTAGTACTCGGTGACATTTCCCTGCCGGTCCTTCACGCGAACCCAGGGAATCACCTGACGATGCCTATCCGTCGCGATGTAGGAAATCTCATTAGCTAAATTCATGTGCCAGTGAATGCCGGCCACTGTTCCACTCTGCTGATCGCCGCCGCCTACGTTGATAAGCATTCGAGTCTGCCGTAACGAGTTCTTTTCGTCGTGAGCGTAGTGGTTGAAAGTCTTGAGCTGCGATCCGTAAAACTTCGAGGGCCAATGACATTGTTCACACGTTTCGTTTGCCGGACGCATGTTGTGAACGGGTGTTTCAATTGGTCTTGAATATTTGTTGAACGCCAGGGAGTAAAGTTGACGAGCCCCGTTGAGTTTCGAACGCGCATAGGACTCTGCTCCATGGCCGACGTGGCAATCAACGCATCGAATCCTGGCGTGCGAGGTAGCCATGAAAGCCACGTGCTCCGGCTTCATCACGGAGTGGCAGGTCGTCCCGCAGAATTCAACCGACTCGCTGTACTCGTAAGCACGATAGCTGCCGAAAGCGCTCATGAAAATAAAGATGAAAGAAACGGCGACGAGAGAGAAAGCGATACGGCGTTGACGTGGATCGTTCAAATCAATTCGTGGATACGCGGCTATGTCAGATTCGGGGAAGCGCCTCCGCCTGCGCCGCTCGATTAGCATGCCGGCCAGAATTATGAACAAACCCAGGCTCAGGAAGGCCGGCAGAATTACGTAAGTAACAATCCCGAGGTAGGGATTTTCAGCGGCCCTGGTGAACTCGATTAGGAAGAGCAGAATGATACTGGCGAGACTGGCGGCAACGATTAACGCTCCCACGAAGCTGATGTAGTTGCGAAAGAGGGTTGGTGGTTTTACGGACGTCTCTGGTTCATCGCTCATAAGTTTTGACCTGCCTGCATTTGCAAAGTGCTCGCGTCACTTGATATCAGAACCGGAAGTAATAGCGACTGGGTCGTCTGGCGGTAGAAATATGTTGAGTGTTCACCGATGCCCCATTAGTTCCTGGCCCACGGTGACCGGTCGCTATCAGGTCTAAAACGCAAACACGCATGCCTCTCCATGCGCGCCTGCTGTTCTTACAGCAAGCTAACCTGGAGAGGTATGCTTGAAATTTACAAACTACGCTGGCCTTGGGCCATCCCTGTTATGGAGCGGCCTTTAACTGCTTCATGTAGTCAACCAGCGCCTTGGCTTGTTCCGCGCTGACACCTTTGTCGCCGTATGCCGGCATGTTCGGGGGCTTCTCTGGCTTCTTGCCTTTCATTACGATGTCGATCTGTTGCTCGTCCGGCAGAGTCGAATCGAACTTCTTCTCAGCTTTTTGCCCGTGACAGGCCACGCATTTTGTCTTGTAGAACGCCGCCGGATCCGAAGCCTGAACTTCTCCTTGCGCCGTGACGCTAATCAGCAGTCCCGCTGCAAAAAATGTCGCCGCCACTACGCCAATCACCATCTTCTTGAACTCGCTCATGATGCCATCCTTTACTAATCCACTTGTCGAGCGGTGGTTCCGCTAACAATCTATAGTGCACCGACCGTGCCACCAGGTTTGTTAGGAAATCCCACCCAAATTGAGTGGTATCCGCTGATCTAAGCGAGCTTTCGCACATTGAATGCGAAACTTTTCGCAGCTAACGACACTTCAGCTTGCGCTCCGCTTGTGACAAGTCGTGCATTTCTTCGACGTTGGCGGATTGAGTCCAGTGCTCGTTTTCATTATCTCATCGTGACAACCGGCACAGTTCCGATGAAAAGCCTGCTGATTATTCAACGTTATTAATTCAGTGCCGACCTCCAACTTGATTTGCGGAATTGCCGGCAAGAGCTTGGGCTGTGTGTCTGCCCGCGCGTGACAATCGCGACACGCAGCTACACCAGCTGCTGCAGGGTCTTTTTCATACAACTCCACAGTCAATGTAGTCGTGCGATCAGCCGGCCACCCTGTTTTTAGCGGTGGATGTTTGGCAGCTTCGGCGGCAGGCTGAGCTACGTGATGACATTCGATGCATTGAATCTTCGCCCCTTCGATACTCCGATTCTTTGTCAGGTGATCGACATGACTAAACTTGACTGCGCCGAGTTTGGCCTCCGGGCCCAGGCTGAGTATTTCAGGCAGCTTGGTTCCGCCCTGGGCAGAAACCTCGGGGAAGTTTGATGTGTCTACGACGATGAAAACGGAGACGATTACAAGTGCAAACAAAGTAAAGACTCTCATCCTGATCCCTTCCGTCGATCACTCGACCTGATCGATCGACGCTAATTCAAGCGCATGCTAAACCTAGAAATGCCATGCGCTGCCGGTGTGGCACCGCTTACAAACAGAGAAATCGTCACCACCAAACGCACGTTTACTGTTATGACATGACATACAACTAAGCGCGCCGGCAGATGCATGATGATTCAGCGGCTGTGGTGCGCTCACCTGAAGCTGCCGCGCCACTCCCGCGCGCACGCGGTGACATTCATTGCAATTTAACCCTACAGACCGGCCGTGCTTTGCATGACTGAACCCGACGCGAAACGCAGCTGCCGTCGTCGGCATGCGTAGATGACGACCTGGTTGGTGGCAGACTCCGCACGAAGAAATATCCTTGTCGCCTGACTTCGCGTTCGGTGTGTGACATCCAAAGCAGGTAGTGTGAGCGCTGAAGCCCGCGGGGATTGACAGCGCCACACCGCCACGCGAAGGTCGATGACAATTTGCACAGCCAACATCTCGCATCCGCGTGTGACGCGCGTGATCGAACCTCATGTTGAAGCTGCTTAATCGCGGAAACGCCTTCAACTTCCCAGCCTGCGCTTCCGTGTGACAAATCGTGCACATCGGACCCGACGAGGCGGCGAACTGCTGGGCGTGACATCCGGCACAGGGCAAGTGGCTGTTATTTCCCGGGAGTGTCGGCCGCGCCGCATTGGTTTCACGCCGATGACAAAGCAAACACGGTAAGCGCGAGTGATTGGGATTCGCGTGTTTGAATTTCGAATAGTCGGTAGCGGGTTCCTGAGGTTGCACCAATTCCCTTCCTGGTGTGGCGAAAGCAGATTGCGAGGCGGAAGCGGCCCAGGCAATAACGACAACAGTGACCGTTAGAACGACCAGTCCCGTAGGGACGGCCTGTTTATAGTTTGTTGCACCTGGAATGGTCTGAGTGCTCCGTAGGAGCGCAATGTAAGGTGCTCGTCGATGGCACAATAACCCCCACAACCTTTCGCTCCTACGGAGCTTAGTACGCGACGTGGATCTCTTAGCTATAGACATTCCGCTCCTACGGAGCTACCGAAACAATTATTTTGGCGCCGTCTTTGGAATCGCGGCGAGATGGCCCGTGGGCAACGCTTCTCGGCCAAACGTCATATGACATTTAGTGCAAACAAAAGCGGCATTCGCTTTCTTCTGATCAACTTCGAAATTCAGCGCCCCACCGTCGTCAGTGGTAGCGGATATGTGACAACCTTCAGCTCCACCACATGACCGCACGGGTACTTTCAACGTCTGCGGTTCAATCGTATTCATCGCCGTGATGTTGTGGCATCCGCTACAACTCAAATCGGGATGGGCGCCGCATTCATGCCTGAATGCTCCGGAGGAAATACGATCCTTTGCCCGGTCGAGTATCGTCTTGTCCGTTATGGCTATGAACGCAGGGAGCTTTGGATCGAAATCAACTTTCAAATTTTGACCCGGCGGTAACAGCTTATGGCAAAGCTGGCAGTCCTTTGGTTCTGGAGCGATGCCCGATTCTGAGTTATGACAGGTAAAACACACCGCATGACTGTTGGGAACAGTTTGGAAGGTGCCCTTCTTCAACCAAAAGTTGTCACCCAAATCTTTGGGCGGCTTCGTCACATACTCTTCACTTGATTTGCCCTGCGGTTGATAAGTTTGATGACAGATTGGACAACTCTTTGACTGCACCGACTGCATGGGGACGAAACTCCACTTAATTGCCACAAGCTGCGCCCGTGCATCGGGTCTAAACCGTCGACGATCAAGTCCCACCACATCGACATGCTTGTCATGAGGAAAACCAACACCGAACTCTGAAGTAAATTCTCGTGTCTTTAACGTCGGCTCCATTGCATCGCCCAGACTTGGAAACAGGAACCGCGTAGTGTCGCGCGGCGTAACGCCGACATGGCAATTTGAGCAGATCGCGGGCGCGGGTCTTTCGCGGGCAAAGAACTGTTGCCGATGACAGCTAAGGCAGGACGAGTGCTCTGGAAAATCGGCTACGTCGGGAAATGCTTCATCTCCCTTGCGCACATCTTTCCAGTTCTTAGTCGGAAATTTGTGACAGGAATCGCAGGCCAGCTTCTCTGTCGTAACGTGAGTGACATGAGAGAACTGCGAATAATCAATTTTTGGCTTTTTCGCCTGTACCGCAGGTTTGACTAGTCTCTTCGGGCGAGGGCTTCGCAGCTGGCGCTGTGGTTCACCTGGTGAGCCGTTAGCGAGCGGAATCGAGATCAATTGCGACAGTACAAGACCCATCATCAGCCGCGTTACCAGTCTTATCTCCCCCCTCTTTCTTGAACAGTCTTCCGTAAACATCGATGGTCTTGCGGCTTTGCCGCCGCACCGTGCGGTAAGGCTATGCCTTACCGGCGGACAACTTTCTAATCTTCGAGGCTACGCCTCCATCTGAAATTGGGGAGGCAAAGCCTCAAAGACAAATGTAAGAAGGCCGGTAAGGCGTAGCCTTACCGCACAGTGCGGCGGCAAAGCCGCTGGCGTCGAGAACTACACAGTTGCCCTGCGGCTATTCTCGACGACCAAGGTAAACGCGCAATGACGTATAGGGCTGATGCGCGTGATAGTTCTGTGGCCTGGGACCGACGATCGCGCTTTCGTTGTAGTTGTAATACTGATACCCCAAATTCCAATCCAACCGCTTGTTGATCTTAATCGCCAGCCTGGCTTCAGGGGATTGAAAACTCATTGGGTACGACGAAATCAACGTGCCGGGCGTTCCGGTCGGATCAGCGACGCGATCACCTTGTCCTGTGTCCTTGTTGATTCGATAAGCTGCATAGAGCGTCAACCGCGGATGGAGGCGCGCGACTGAGTCAACAAAGAAGAAGTGGTTTCGCACGTAGAACTGGCTGCGGCCCAGCAGGTGACGCACGCTATTGAAGAAATACTCCAGCGCCGCGTCGCTGTTAACCCAGTGGTAGTTGTAGCCAGTGCTAAACGAAAAGTCGGAAGTTGGGGCCCAATTAACCGATGAACTAAATATGCGTGATTTTGTGTCCACACCGAAGTTTTCCAACGACACTCCGGCTATCTCGGACGGATTTGAGTTGTTCTTCGTGATCAGCGCGAGATTGAAAGAGAGTTTCTTACTCGGTGCATAGCGACTCTTGGCCCGAATGTTCGTGTAGTCGTAATTACCGATTCGCGTGAAGACGTTGTCAGCAGTAGCGCGCTCGGCGTCGAAGTAGATGGTCCAGTTATCAACCGGGCGAGCTTTGAACCCGCCGATGAACGCATGGGTGTGGTTTTGGTCTACTTCTGAGCTTGACGTGCGAACCGGAGGGGGAGTCAACGACCCATTGGAGCCGAGATTGAATCCTTCAAAGCCTTCCTCGATGTGCCGGCTACCATAGCGATACCCCAGGTGTATCGAGTAGCGAGCGTTGAACTGGTAGTCGCCTTCGATAGTGTTCTGATACTTGCGATACTTCGTAACCCTGTTGGCGTCCAGATTGCTAAACCCGACCGTGTCGGTTCTTGTCGTAGTTCCCGTTACTACCCGCGTGATCGAAAAGAAATCGCTGAAGACAGCACGGCCGTCAATCTCGAAATCCTCGACCCGGAACGTGTTTGAGATTCGCAGTTTGTTGGTTGCCAGAAACGTTACGCCAATGTCTCCCAGCGTGCTTGGGCGCGTGGTGGTTCCAGTGATGTTGTACTGGCCCAGGTTCAAAATGTTTGGCGTGGCGGCGGGCGGCGTGGGCGGCCAGCCGGTGACCCTGGGATTCCAATTCCTGCCCGTAAAGCTTTCCGCAAAAACAAACCTGGTG
>JBGTCM010000120.1:0-6028 GCA_041748795.1 Pyrinomonadaceae bacterium | reverse complement strand
ATGTCGCCGCCAAACTTCAGCAGGTGTGAACCGCGAACGTATGACGCGGTGTCGAGAAGTTGAAACGTGTTAGTGACCGTGCTCTGCGGATTGTTGCCTTCATGGCCCAGGGGCGAGAAACCGGGAACGGAAATGAAGCTCAGCCCGAGGTCTCGGGGGTTTGCGGACAAGTCCGGCAATCCGACCTGACGATTAATGCTCGTGCCCTGGCCTTCCTGTAGAACAGAGGAAGCCACGCGATTGAAGGCCACCCGCGCGTCGTTCACCAACCGCGGTGAAAACCCGTGGGTCAAACCGACCATCGCATTCTGACTGCGTCTTGGAACATTATTGCCAAACCCGGGGATGGCCGACAGCGTTGGACCGGCGAACGGTTCAAAATAATTTCGATCGCCAAAGCTGTAGCGAAACACCAGCGTCGTTGCGTCGCGCAGGTTATGATCGATACGCGCATCGAAATGATCGTTATCGTCTACCTGCGTCGGGGAAGAAACGAAATTGGCAAACGGAGCCGAGCGATTTGGCAGCGGATAAAGGCCTGCAATCGCGCGCCCAGTCGGGTGAATAAAGAAACCGGGAATCACGCCGCCGGTAAACGGAGCGCCCGTCAGCGGGTTACGAGGGACTCCAAACAAGCTCTGAGTAAAGTCTCCGTTTCGTTCCCGCAGCGTCGGCACATTTGTAACCCGCGTAATTCCCTGGCGCGAGCGAGTGCCCTCATAGTCGCCAAAGAAGAAGGTGCTGTTCTTTCGGATTGGTCCACCGAGTGAAAAACCAAACTGGTTGCGTAAGTACTTCGGCGCCGGCTCATTTGCGGGCGCAAAGTAATTGCGCGCGTCGAGAGCCGCATTCCGATGGAATGCGTAAAGACCACCGTGAAGATCGTTGCTGCCTGACTTGAGCACGACGTTGACCTGCGCACCGGGATTCCGGCCAAAAGCCGCGTCGTAAGTACTCGTCGCAATCTCAAACTCGCGAATCGCGTCCACCGGAGGCCGGACCGCGAAGGTGTTGAGTTTGGGATCGACGTTGTAAACGCCGTCGAGTAAAAAGTTGTTACTGTCTTCGCGTGCGCCATTAACGCTAAAAGCGAAATCGCCACGCACCGAGCCTGCCGACCCTGGCGCCGGCGGCACTGCTCCCGGAACCAGAAGACTCAACTCGTAAAAGTTCCGCCCATCGAGTGGCAGCTCTGTAATCTGGCGGTTCTCAATTACCGCACCTTGCACCGCCGATTCAGTCTTGAGGACTTCTGCCGGACCGAGATCGCGATCCACTGAAAACTTGGCGACCAAGTCCAGCGGCACCTCGATCTGTACCTGTTGGTTGACCAGCAGCTTGAGTCGCACAACGGCTTTCGTAAAGTTGGGCGCTTCTGCCTCTATACGGTATTCACCGGGTTGCAGCGACGTTATTGCAAATCCGCCTTCCTCGTCGCTCACGGTGGACCGCGTTTGGCCGGTCTCGAGGTTTACAAGTTTGATTGACGAACCAACCACCACGGCGCCGTTGGGGTCCTTGACGACTCCACGAAGAGAAGCCCGATCCGTCTGCGCTAATGATGACGGCGACAGGATCAGCACAAGAGCTACTATTGAGAAGTATGAGAGAGTTTTCAAAACGACCTCCTTAGGCCCAGCTTTAAAGATTTCAAAAATTTGGGTACTGATGTGCATCCAAGGCCACCAGTTTTCTTTCACTCGTTTAGAATCGGACTTGTCCGCTCGCCGAGGGCACAAGTGCCCGTTTTAAACGAGGAAGAAATATCCAGGGCGGCGCCAGTTTTTCCCGCGCTACCGCGCTCGGTTCTGTAATAGGGCGAAACTGCATCACTAATAGAATTTGGAATTATTTCCATTTACTCGGAAACGGGACCGATGGTTGTTAGAGAGTCTACTACTTAAATAGAAAGTCTGTCGCGATCACAAAGTAGCAGTAAACTCCCTCCGCACTTAATGCGTCTTATCTCAAAATGTGTGAAACTGATAGTTGGAATCCGCAGTATTAGTACAGGGAGTACGTCCAAGCCAGTTCGGAGCAAACATAGTGATGAGATTTTCGAAGTTTTCGTTTCCTGTTCTCTGCCAAAGGATATTTTTTGTAATCGCGATCATTGCTTTTTCTTCCCTCAGCATTGCAGCGCAAACCGACGGCACTATCACAGGTGACATCAAGGATGCGAATGGAGCGTCACTGGTCGGGGCCAAGGTTACCGCAAAAAATCTTGATACCGGACTTACTCGCGTTACTACGAGCGGAAGCGAGGGAAGGTTCGTTTTTCCCGGCCTGCCAGTCGGACTTTATGACCTGACTTCGGAGTTGAACGGTTTCGAGTCACTGGTTTTTCCAAACGTCAGACTCACAGTGAACGAGACGACCGAGGTTGCGCTCATCATGAAGGTCTCAGGCGTTAGCGCCGACGTCACGGTCAACAGCGGCGAGGCGCTGGTCAATACCCAGACCCAGGAACTGAGCTATCTGGTCGGGGAACAGGCCATACGAGAACTTCCGCTCAACGGGAGAAACTATACCGACCTGGCCTTCCTTCAGCCCGGCGTTATTCCCTATTCACATCGCGACGGCGGATCGGTGGTCGCTCACGGGCTCGGCATGAGCGTCAACGGCCAGGATCCAAGGTCAAACGTTTACCTCCTCGACGGCACCCCGCAAAATGATTTTACAAATGGCCCAGCGGGTAGCGCCGCGGGCACGGTTCTGGGCGTAGAGGCGATCAGGGAGTTTCGGGTTGAGGCTAACTCTTATGGAGCCGAGTTTGGCCGCAATGCGGGTGGACAGATCAACGCTATTAGCAAGTCAGGCACGAATGATTACCACGGCAGTCTCTACCTGTTTCATCGCAACGACAATCTGGACGCGCGCAACTTCTTTGATGGAAACGTAAAACCCGAGTTCAAACGCCATCAATACGGCGGCAGCATCGGTGGTCCAATCAAGCAGGAAAAGACGTTCTTCTTTTTTGGCTACGAATCATTGCGCGAGAACCTCGGGCAAAACATCCGCACGGTTGTGCCGGACCTGAATGCGCGCAACGGAATTCTCCCCACCGGTAATGTGACTATCAATCCCGGTGTGAGGCCATATCTGAACGAATACCCTCTTCCGAATGGCGCCAACCTCGGCGGTGGTCTCGCTGAGTTCAGCTTCGGGTTTAACCGGCAGCTCATGCAACACTTCGCGCAGGGCCGCTTGGACCACAATTGGAGCCAACGCCATCAAACGTTTGCCCGCTACACCTATGACAATGCGGATCAGCAACTGCCCACAGACTTTCCGCAGTTTCCGCGCACCTTTGCATCGCGCAATCAGTTTTTCACGGCGGAACACCGTCTGATTCAAAGCGCCAGTACAATTCATTCGACGCGGTTTGGTTTCAGCCGCACACGCGTCGGCCAGGAAGTCGAATCGAATACCACTCAGACGTTGGCGCCTTTCATTCCCGGACGCCCATTCTTCGGGAACATCGACATCGGCGGTATTCCCCGTTTCGGTCCGCAGACATCGGTAAGCGTGAAACTCACGCAGAATGTTTTTGGATTGGAACACGGCGTGGTCCATACGCGCGGCCGGCACATCCTTAAATTTGGCGGATTGGTCGAACGCTACCAGGACAACATGGTGAACCCGACCTTCTCGCTGGGAATCTTTACTTTCCCTAACCTGCGCGCTTTCTTGCTCGGCACTCCACAGAGCTTTATTGGGCTTACACCTAACGGCGCTCTCGATCGCTACTGGCGTTTCACACTCTTCGCGGGATACCTGCAAGACTCGTTTCGCGTTCACGAGCGGCTGACAGTCAACGCCGGCTTGCGATATGAAACCAGCACGATGCCCGTGGACATCTACGGGCGCGATTCCGCTCTGCCTAATCTTACGGATCGCGCGCCGACGATTGGACCGCTTTACGAAAACCCGACGCGCAAGAATATTTCGCCGCGAGTCGGCTTCGCCTGGGACGTGTTTGGAAACGGCAAAACCAGTGTGCGTGGTGGATACGGTATCTACTTCAATACCAACAATCAGCAGAACTTGATCGTAACGGTGACCAATCCGCCGGCAACACCGCGTATCGCCGTCGGCTTCAACGCAAGCTGCGTTGCTAATTTTCCGAATGCTCCGTTGAATTGTCCGTTTGCGAATTCGATTCGTCCGGTGCAGTTCAATCTCGATAACCCGTACTTGAATGTTTACAATCTGAACATTCAACGCGAGCTCCCTTGGGATACCGTCGTTATGGTTGGTTATGCTGGTTCGCGCGGCGTTCATTTATTACGAAGCAATGACGTGAACACGGCGGTGCCCATCGTTCGCGCCGACGGCTCGCTGTTTTTCCCTGCAGGTGCGCCACGGCAAAACACCGCCTTTTCCACGATTGAGCTGAAAAGCAGCGATGGAAATTCGTGGTACAACGCGATGATCTTCGAGGTGCGTAAGCGCTGGAGCCGCAACTTCTCAATTCAGTCGTCATACACTTTCTCGCGCAACATCGACACAACTCAGGCGTCGACGTTTTTTTCCGATGCGACAAACGGAACGACCACCGCCTTTCCGGAGTTTGCCGGTTTGAACTACAACAAAGGACTTGCGGATTACCACGCCAAGCACAATTGGGTGGTGAACTTTAATTGGGAGATTCCGTTTGCCCGCACGCTGGATGGCGTCGCAAAGACAATCCTCGACGGCTGGAGCCTGGCCGGAATTAGTAATATGCGAAGCGGCAATCCGTTAACCGTGTTTGTGCAAGCAAACAGATCGCGTTCGCTATGGCAGCCGTCGCTCGGACCTGGAATCGGCCGCGACCGGGCATCCATCGCTCCGGGTTTCACATATGAATCCGCGGTCCTTGGTCGCCCGGATCAATACTTTAACCCGGCAGCCTTTGTGTTACAGCCGGCCGGAACACTCGGCAACACCGGCCGAGGCGCTTTCATTGGACCAAACCTGCGCACCTTCGATTTGGCGGCAGTAAAGAAGACGAGGATTACACGTTGGCTAGGCGAGTCAGGAAATCTACAAATCCGGGTTGAGGCCTTCAATGTCTTCAACCGCGCGAATTTCGCCCCACCGGCGTTGACTGTCTTTGCTGGCACGGCCGACAACGACGCTCCGCTCACGAGTTTCGGACGCATACGATCAACGGTGACGTCTTCGAGACAGATTCAGTTGGGATTGCGGCTGGCGTTTTAGTCGATTCGACTAGTCCGCGTAAGCGGACGACTGACAATAGCCCAGCACTTGAGTGCTGGGATCGGAACCAACAGAACAAAGCCCGTGAAGCGGGCGACTGAAAGCTGGGTAGAGTCTCGCGCTTCCGTTCAGCCGTCCGCTACCCGGACTCGGGCGCGGAAACCGCCGGATCCCAGCACTGAAGCGCTGGGCTATTATCAATCGTCCGCTCTTGCGGACTAAAAGCGCAAAGGACTAAGGACAAAGCTCGACGTTCGCGGTTCATCCAATTACGATTTACCATTTTCCATTTACCCGTCGACGGAGGTCTCCCTAAATGCTTTGGATAATCTTCGCTCTTGGCGCGGCGCTGGCGTGGGGACTATACGGACCAGCACTGCATAGAGGGCAGGTGGCGCTTGGCAGTCCAATGCGCGCATTACTCTGTGTAGGTGTGGCCTATTTCTTAATCGGAGTGCTGGTGCCCGTGGCCAACCTTTCGTACCAGGGCCAACTTAACGGGTTCACTTCGAAAGGAACTATGGCTGCCGTCGCCGGCGGCGCACTCGGTGCTATCGGCGCAGTCTGCATCATCTTTGCATTCAAGTCAGGCGGACTGCCTACATACGTGATGCCCCTCGTGTTTGCCGGAGCGCCGCTGGTCAACGTCTTTTTTTCGATGTGGCTGCATCCACCAAAGACTTCACCGAATCCCCTGCTCTATCTTGGGTTCGTGTTGGCCGCGATGGGCGCAGGTATGGTTCTTTACTTCAAACCGCAGTCGTGAGCTCGGAAGTCAGTACCACCTTGCGGTAGCGGGTGGGTCCATACGACCAGAGAGGCG
>JBGTCM010000119.1:0-23097 GCA_041748795.1 Pyrinomonadaceae bacterium | reverse complement strand
AAATTGATGGAAGTAACTGCGGTCGGATAATCGCTGCTGACAAAACCAATTGCCGGTTCGCCCAAAAATTTCTCGACCTGCCGCAGATCGATGTCTATCTGTTTGCTCCAGCGGTTAACGACGATGCGGATCTTTTTACGTGGGTAACCCAACCGGTCGAAAATTTCCAGCGCGCGTTGGGTGCTACGTATCGCAGGGATGTCCAGAGACAACACCAGCAGGATATCGTCCGACTGGTCGAGTGCCGCCAGAGTTATCGAATCGAAAGTGTGCTGAGGATCCAGGACCACGTAATCATAGGACTCCCGCAAACGCTGAAGCACTTCAAAAACATGTTCCGGCTCAATCTCGTCAGCCGAGTCGGCCTCTCGCGGAGCTGCCAGCAATGAAAGGTTGCTTGAGAACGGCGTGACAAAACTATTGATCAGGGTGTCGTCGAGACGGTCGCGGTTCTCGGCCATGTCAGCGAACGAGTATTTAGGATCAACACCCAGGTAGAGTGGCAGATCTCCCGCCTGCAGATTCAAATCCACCAATACCGTCTTCGCGCCAGTGGCGGCAGCGAGGTTGGTGGCGATGAAGGAAGTGCCACAACCACCCTTGCTGGAGAACACCGAGATCATGCGGCCCTTCTTCTTTGGCGCTTCGACCTGGCCCGCACTGAATTCAGCCACGCGATCGATAATGGACCTCAGCTCGTCCTGACTAATGGGAAGACGGAGAAACTCGCGCGCGCCGGCGCGCAGACTTTGCAGGATCAGATCGGGAGAAGCGTCTTGAGCGGCGGAAATTACGGCTGTTGATGGCGATTCAACATTCAAACGCTGAATGAACTTGATCGACTGCTCTGCATTGCTGCCCAGCGCGATGATCGCCGCTGCCGGTTTGAGTCGAACGATCTCTCCATGAAGTTGTTCAGGATCGTTGCCGCCGGCAAGTAATTGTGAGCGACCGTCGGCTGCTAAGGATGCTCGAATTTCCTTAAAGTTTTCGAGCCCCGTGCTGAGTACTACGAATGTAAGTGGCTGGGTCATGTTTGTTATTACTTCCAGAAGAGATCCCTATAAACTTGGTATGGGTGGTGGGAGCGTTCCCGCGGATTCGCCGGTCAAAGTGGTGGTGTACTTGGGCATCGAAATTTTCTTGCTGACCAGCGGAACTGAGAACTTGAAGTCGTAGTCTTTGATCGTTACCTGCACGGTGCCCACATCCAGGCCAAAACCCGCATAGTTCACGTCTACGTTGTCGGTCGTGAGATTGGAAACCACTGGTGTCGTTCCGCCCGCGGGGTCCCCGTAAACAACGACCCGTTTCACGTCATCCATGTCGGCTTGCTCGTTAACAGCTGCATAACGGGCTCCTCGGCGAGCAGCGTCCGCGAGGGCGTTATGGGTCCAAAGGACGCGCCCAAATTCAATGACTGCAAACATAGCCATCAAGAACACTGTGGCGCCGATCGAAAACTCGACCAAAGAGGCGCCACGTTGGTTATGTCTTTTGATCGTCATTGTTGCCGCCTTTTTAGACCAAAGGGGTGGTCAATAAGTAGCGCATGGTGACGCTGGGTTTGACGTCGAGGTTTAAGGAGAACTTGTCCTTCTTAATCAGACCGCCGAGATCAAAAAGTGATTTGTGTTTGAAGCCGCTAATCTCCACCGTTATCGTTTTCGGTACGCCTTCAGTTACTACTTGGTCTTCACTGTTTCTGGCAGTGACGACCACGTGGTTCACGGTCAGTCCTTCAATAAGTGGAGCACCGGTTCCCGCCGTATTCCCGAATACCACTAGCTTCTTCGCGTTGTCGTTTTCAGCCGTGGTGACATTGGCGGTAATAAGATATCTGGTCCCGATTCGGGCCGCTTTGGCGAGCGTCGTATATTCATAAAAGTAACGTCCAAACTCAGCAGTCGCCCCAAACAGAATCAACAGAACCGGAAGCACGATAGCCAGCTCCGCGAGTTGTACGCCGCGTTCATTACGGCCAAGCCTGCGTATCTCACTGCGGCGGCGAAGCCTTCTCACAAACCGATATTTCCTTAACCGTGAATGCATTTTCGGAACCTCTATTTGTATAAGACTGGAGCAGCGAGTGTGGGATCACCGACGACGCCCGTCGGGTTATAACCGCCTTCTCCGATCGCCAAACGGTCCTCAATGTATTCAGCTTCAAGCTCTCCCCCATTGCCCCCGCCCACTTTTGTTTTTAGAAAGAATGCACCGAAGCGGAAGAACTTCACGGTATCGCGTCCCTGGTCGTATTCGCTTACCTTGACCAGCGGGATCAGGACCACTCGACGGTTGTCGACGCCCGCATGGCTTGGTGCTGTAACGTATTTCGGATCACAGGCAATTGCCTTCGGACGACCACATCCTGAAAACTTCGCGTATTCATCCCATGTGATCCCTTCCTTGATGTTTGTGTCGGGAGGTTCGGAACTTGGATCAAGTTGACTCCCCTGGTAATCGTCAAACCGCGAATTGATGCCTTTGCGAACTTTGCCTGAAGTCAAACCTGGTTTCGTATCGACGTTGTAAATGGTTCCGGGTTCGGCGCATGCATCCACTCCCGCTCCGATGCCATATTCGACATCAACTCCTCCCCGACCGGCGACCGCAAGAATCTGGTAGTTGCCTGGCGATGGGGAGCCACCTGTGGCGGCGCGAATCGTATAAGTCTGGCCCTTCACCAACTTGGTTTCATCGTCGTCAATGAGCACCGACAGAGGGATGAAATTACAGAAGATGTTTAGTGGGACTGACAGCCCAGCCGTTGCCGAAGCAGTCAGGTTCTTACTGTTTCCCAGGACGATCGCCGCAAACGACACGCCGACCGGACTGGGGGGAGTCGTAACTTGTACAAACCGAATCGTGGCCGCTTGTGCTTCCGTCGAGGCCTGCGCTTCCGTCATATATGGACCGTCGAGGTTGACGGCCCATTTGACGTCGGTTCGCTGAACTCCAACATCTTTGTGATTGAAGTCGTAGTTATTCATCGACTCTATCGCGCGGGAGGTGCCTTCCACGATTCCACTCGGCTTCGAGTTGATCGCGGAAGCTGCGGCGAGAGCCGAGGCATCAGCGGCATTCTGCAATTCGTTCTTTACTAAGTAGAAGTGGCTGATATCGACTCCCAACCCAACAGCCAGGAGGACCGAAAGCATCCCGACAGCGGACAACGCCAGGATTGATCCCCGCTCGCCTTTCCTGTTTCGTTTGGTTTCGCATCTCAGCTTGTTCATCGCTTCTCCTCCGCACAGCCGAAGCTCTGCCGCAAGAAAACTACTCTGGCCTGTTGTGTTCGAAACTCAGCAGGGCCGACATGGCCCTGGCTACAGGCAACGGTTTATTAACCTTACGTGGATTTTCGGTTGATGTGGTCTTGCTTGAATCAGCATCCGTGGACGTTGCGGGCTTCGTTTTTGGCTCATCAGCCTTGGCAGGCGCGTTCGCCTTAGGCGTCGATGCCGGCGCTTCCTCGGTATTCTGTCCAGTCACGGAGAAGCCAGTTTGTCCTTGAATCCCTTCCCCTTTTGATTCGAGTCCCAACGGCGAGCCATTCTTCAAACCATCGATGCCACGCATCTGAGGCAGGTCGTCGCGCTCGACGGGTTTCACCAGATGTGCGGTTACGATGAACATCAGTTCGGTTTCGTTCTTTTGGAACGACTTCGATTTGAAGAGATTGCCGAGAATCGGGATATCGCTGATGATCGGTACTCGGGAAAGGGTTCTGGATTCTGAATTATCGAGCAGGCCGGCCAACGCGAATGACTGACCGTCTCGCAGCTCAAGACCGGTTTTGGCGCGGCGAGTTCTTAAGGCTGGAATGATAAAGCCGCTCATCTTCACGCCATTGACAAAATCAATTGTGGAGACTTCCGGCTCGAGTTCCAGACGAATATGGTCTTCATCGATGATCGTCGGTTTGAAATTCAGTCGAACACCGTATTCCTTAAACACCACACTCATTGCCACGTTGTCGCCGCCGCCGCCAGCCTGAACCACCGGCACCGGGAATTCGCCGCCGGCGAGGAAACTCGCCTGTTGGCCGTCCATGGCAATCAGGTTTGGTTCAGCGAGCTCACGGAAGGCGCCCTGCGTTTTAAGCATGCGGAGCATTGCCGTCGTGTTGATTTGCCGGTTGAAGAGAAATAAGTTAAGTGCCGGCGACAGGATGGAATTAAGCGCAGTGGAGATTGGACTCGTTGAAGCGCTTTGGAGTTGACTTGGTCCACCACCGCTGTTGACGTATCCGGAGGTGCCGCCCTGAGGAATACTCATAAACGATGTCGCGTAGTCACGCATTTTGGTTCGATTAACTTCCGCTACTCGCACCTGCAACTGGACCTGAGCGACGTTCTTCACGGGCGAGGCCAGCATGTTAACGGTTTTGAAACCAGCCGCCTGGACTACGCTATCCACCTGCGCCGCTGTCTTTAGATCGGTGACGCTGCCGGAGATAACTACTGAGCCGTTTGCCTGACTCAATCTGATGTCGTCCTTGGGAAACAGCGCGCGGATTTGTGAATCGATCAGCGAAAGGTTCGCTCTAACGTAGACGTCGAAAACCAGGTATTCACCGCTGGACTGCTCCCAGGCAATGAAGTTCACCTGTCCGAATGCTTTGCCATTAACCAGCACCTGATCGGGAGTGACCAGGACGGCTTCAGCGATCTCCGGATTGGAGACCGAGAACCGGCCGACCGGACGATCGAAATTGATCACCCTCGACTGGCCTACCAGGACGTTTACCGCCACCGGCTCTTTGTTCTGCTTGAACGACGCTTTGTAAGTGGATTCCTGGCCGTAAGCGACTGAGTTAATTAAAACAAACATCAAAGACGCCAGCAGTAGGCTTACTCGGCGTGCGATAGGGGATCGGCTGTGCATGGTCAATAGCTCCTTTTGCTAATCAAAACTTTTCCGGCGTCCGGTGTGGACGAATTTCTGTTATTGAGGGAAATCGACGCTTCGTTTTTTGGCGCCTTCGATCATTTCAACCATCAGACGTGGTGCAGGTGGAGGGGCCGATGCCTCAGCCACAGCCTTTGGTTCACGGCGTACCCGCGGCGCGGGCTTTGGAGCCGTCGGTTGTTCGCTCTTCAATGAGCCCGGCTCCGGTGCCGGAATTGCGCGCTCGCCCGAAAGCAAACGGCGCTTGTCCATTCCAGTCGTTTGCTCGTCGCCTTGGTCGATCGAGTTCCGCATCACGAGTTGCAGCTTCCCTTCGCTAGCGGCCAGCGCAAGCTTCTCCGCCTGCTCGGGGAGGACCAGCAACGTCACTGCCTTAACGCTATTCGCTTCGCGTTCACTTTCCGGCTTATCAATGTTCTGACCGTTAGCCAAAACCTTGATGTTCTGCAACACAATCTTTGAAATGGGATCCTGCATCCCCGCTCTCTCCTGGGGATCGATGACAACAACCACGTCCACAAGAGTTCCCGGCATGATGAAACCGGAGATACCGACAACGTCGTCAACCTTGACTGTCATCGCTCGGTAGCCCTCAGGAATGACAGCGGAAAGCCCGGCCGAGGTGCCCTCCGGCGCGAGCCTCGTCTCAGTGATGGGCTCACGGGGAGCAATGTTTGCCACCGCCACGCGCCCAACTAGTTTGTCTACCGATTCAAACGTGCCGTCGGGAGTCGACTCCTTCGGAAATTGGACCATCATTAACTGTTCAGGAATGATCTTGGTGCCGACAGGAATCGCGACTTTCGCAACCGCGACGCCCGTAAGATTCTTTGTGTAAGCCTGAGCACTCGATAGATAACGACTAACCGAAACTGCAGCCAGCAGTCCGAATAGCAATGCTCCGACCAGGACGACGAAAAAGCGTTTGTTGCGCATAGTTAACTCTCCGTAAGATCGTTTGACGTTGAAAAGCTCACGCTCTCGTTAAGCGCGAAAGATAGCTGTGGAAATAATGCTGCCGAGCGTGATGGCAACGCCGTAGGGAATGGTGTATCTGCGGTCTGTGGGTACAGCAAATTTTGGCATTTGCCATCCCGGTAACATGCCGACGAATATCTGTAAAACGCGGTGCATTGTGGTGATGACCATCCCCGACCGCACCATTGAGACAACGGCGAGTAGGCCTCCTGTAAGGACCACAACCACAAATGTCGGAACTACGAGTTTGGCGCCGATGACTGCGCCTATGGCGGCGAAGAGTTTGACGTCGCCTGCCCCCATTGCGCCGAACACGTGAAGCATGAACATGAAAATAAAAGCGAGGCCGCAGCCGGATAGACTTGAATACAACCCCGGTAGCCCGTTCAGGATCAGGTTTATTGCCACGCCGCCGACTAAGGTTGCTAATACAAATGGATTGGGTATACGGCGATAGCGGACGTCGTAATAAGTGACGACGGCCGCCAGGGGTATCAGGAAAAATGTGATGACCAGATAGAGTGACACTTTGGGGGATTCCTCGAATCAGGTTTCACTTACCCGAAGATATGTGACCACCAAGATCAGTGATTTTCAGGCTAATGGCGTCGCCCAGCGCCGTAAACACGCCCGCAGCCGCAACTGCAATCAACGCTGCTGCGACCGCATACTCAGAAAGCTCCAAGCCGGTTTCATCTTTGAGAAATTGTTTGAACATAACGTTGAAGTTTCGGAAGGTTTGGTACGGATTCGCGATTAGTTTGCGTCGGGCGCGCCTGCCGGTAACTCGCATAGCAGTCACGCGCCCGAGCCAACTTGGTGGTTATTTGCCAGTGCTGATGTGTGTGCCGAGATCGTTGATTTTGCCACTGATGGTTGTGCCAAGTGCGCCGAAAGCGCCGACGACGGCGATCGCAACCAACGCTGCGGCAACTGCGTATTCCGACAGCTCAAGACCGGTTTCATCGCGAAAGAATTTCATAATCATGGGGTTTGCTCCTTTAGGGTTTGGTTATTGCTTGTGTTTCGTTGACCTTCTTCCCGTTGAAAGAAAGCTGCCGAATGCGTGGAAAGACTCATGAGTGGAGGGCCACGCTAGACTGTGGCCCCCTGCGGCTCTTGCGCGACTGGGGTTCGACTGCGACCGTGCGGCGGCCGAAGCCGTTGATCCCACTCACGACTACGCCACATAGAGTTAGTGCCAACAGGAAAAAACCATCGCCGGTTGCGTACAAAACGCCAACGCCGCCAACGAGAGCCAACGCAAACAACGGTGCCGTGATTGCGATGATTACTAGCGATACAAACTCTTTAGTGGTGATAGCCTTCATGATGGTGTGTAGTGACTTCTGTATCTTTGGTTGCGGTTGCAAATTGCTCCGCGAACGATGTTGCTCATTACAACGACCGTGCCACGACGTGCTTTCACACTAAAGTCACCAAAAGTTGGGTTGTGCGGGATCAAGATGGGCTCAGTTGTCGCCCTGGGTTTACAAGGTCCAGAGCCGGGGTACTCTGCAAGCGCGGACGTGGGCCATGCAACCATGCAATTCGTTGGCTTGTTCGGTTGTCGCCGCTGGTTGACAACACTTCGACGCGTTTGTATCCGCCGCGGCGACAACGTTTCGCCAAACAAAAAAAAGCATTCGAGAAACTCTCGAATGCTTGTTGTTCGAACGAAATTGCTTTGAGCTAACTGTCGGCTCGAAACTGTAAGCCTGGCTCCGTGTCTTCCTGCAGGAAATCTGTGATATCAATTGCCAGCCGCTTTAGTTTTTTGTACAGCGTCTGACGCGAGCCTAATCCAAGAGCCTCGCTTGTGCGTGCGACATTGCAGTCATTTCGCCGCAACGTTTCAGTGATTACTCGCCGTTCATAGTCCTCAAGCAAAACTTCCAGGTTCTCCGGTGAGCGTTGAAGGTTCTGAGAACTAGAAGATTTCGGCAATATGTGTTCACTAATATCTGATGGCGTGATGTAGCCGTCCTCTTCGGCGTACAGAACAAGTCGCTCCATTTCGCCTGCAAGTTCGCGAATATTGCCGGGCCACGAGTAATTCTCCAGGACGCGAATAGCGTCCCAGGTAATGCCGGCGACGGTTTTGTCGTTGCGCCTGGCAAAGTGCGAAAGATAATGCGAGATCAATGCGGAGATGTCTTCCGGCCGGGCGCGAAGCGCAGGCACCTTTATTGTAAGGGTTGCAATGCGGTAGTAGAGATCCTCGCGGAACAGCTTGTTACCCACTAGCTGCTCGACGTCTTTGTGTGTCGCAGCAATCACACGAACATCAACTTTTCGCGGAGTGCGCTCACCCAACGTATGGATCTCGCCTTCCTGTAAAAAGCGAAGAAGCTTGGGCTGCAACGAAAGTGGAAGGTCACCGATCTCGTCCAGAAAAAGCGTTCCCCCCTCAGCTGCGCGGATAAGACCCTCACTGTCAACGTGAGCTCCGGTAAAACTTCCTTTCCGGTGGCCAAACAACATGCTCTCAATTAATTCAGGGGGAGCGGCCGAACAGTTGAAAGGAATAAACTCATTCGTAGAACGCTTACTCAGTCGGTGAATCGCGTGGGCTACTAATTCTTTACCCGTTCCAGACTCGCCTGTAATCAAAATCGTGGAATTCGAGTCCTTAACCCGTGCGACGGCTCTCGCAACCTCATTCATCGCGCGGCTCTCAAAGATCATCCCCGGCAAACTGTTGTCGTTCCTCTTTGGTTCAGACGGTTTCGCAGAGAGCGCCCGGCCCATGGAAACATGTGAGTGAGCCAGACGCGTTACGTCCATGATCGCGCCAAGGTCTTTCGCCTGTCGTGTGGTTAATGGGCGAACACACTCACCGTAGAGCGCAGCTCCCGGACGTCCGGGTTTAGTCGAGGCCAGGACGAAGCACACGAAAGGAGCGCCTTCTTTGACGGTAGGCCATGAGTCTGTCGCACTCAGGGTGTCACTAACAACCTTTTCACCAGCGGCGAGCTCAGCTCCCTTCAACCCCTCGGCCCATTCCAATGTTGGTCTCTGATCGTTTTCGAGGGTCCAAATAGAAAGTCCATACATTGGAGCGGTCGCCTCGAAGAGGAGACTTAGCTTTAACATCACCTCGTACAGTAAGTCCGGCCCCGTGGTCGCGGCCTGACAGAGAGCCCTAACGATGGAACTGATCGGAAGTGAGTTAGTTGCGAGGTCCGAAACCGCCAATTGTGGATATGAATGCGTTAATTCAGGCATGTAGCCTCTCCGATCCGGATACAGATGGGACAGAAAATGGCGCCGTTAGCAAACTATAAGGAGGCGGGCCATTTAGAAACGTGAAAGAGAGGCAAGACAGCGGGGCCGGGCTTCATTCGAACGGAAACCGCTCGTGGGGCTTCGCGGTACGGGTGGGAGTTTAAACGCGTAACAAACCGGTGTCAACTAGCTTTCCGACCACGAAAATGCGGCCCAACCCAGAAGGCCAGTGCATCGCTTCTTCCAAAAATCTGGTGAATTTGTGTTCGCCGGGCGTTCGCCTTTTTGGCCCATTAAGCGCTCTTAGTTCAAGTAAACGTTGAAGTTAAGTTACAAAACCGTTGCGGAGAAACTGCTTTACACCCTTAAGCACTGGTGCTACATTCCGCCAACCTTGACCTAACCTGTTGATTCCCAATGGATTGGCCAAGAGTGAAGTACATCCTATTGGGGTCAAAACCCAGCCACTGCCTTCTATATTGTGGCTAAACCAACAAAGTCGGTTAAGCAGCTCCTTAAATCATTCATGGTAATTCAATTCGGAACCTCTGGCTGGCACACTGTAGACGCTCCTGAGTCTAGCTTCGCCCGAATCCGTTCCGAATCAGCCGACGGCGTTGCCATTCGGTTTGTACTGTTCAGTGCTGACGGCTCCCCTACATCCCCCAACCAATCAATGGCGCTTTTCTTCGATTATTTGGTGGAGTCCAGGAAATGGACTGGCGGAGCCGCTCGCTCGGCTGCAGATTCCCAACTGGCCGATCGCGTAGCAGAGGCTCGCGGTTTACCAGTTTATGAGACGCCCGTCGGTTTCAAGTACATCGGAGAAATGATCAATGAAGACAAGACTGTCATCGTCGACAAAGACTCGGCAGGTTTCTCGAACAAAGGTCACGGTCCGGAGAAAGATGGCATCGTTGCGGGTCTGCTTGCAACGAAGGCAGTTGCGTCGTGCGGCTCGCGCTTAGCCGATCAGTAAATCAGCAATACTTGACAGAATCATGAGCAAAGGACCTGGAGGTGCTTCTTGAGCAGGGTGATAAATAGCTATTGGGTCGATGATCGGATGAGAGCGCAGCGCGTAGCTCCACGTGCGTCTTCGCCTTTCGCCAGCGTCAGAGAAATCTCACAGGACATTATTGGGAGTCCTGCCGAAGTTCGCCGTCGCGGTGGCCTGCTACCCGCGTGGGTGATCTTTGGAATGATAATTCTTGGGACGTTAGCCATTTGTGTCGCGGTCACACTTCGCACAAGAACGAAGATGTCGTTAGCGTCGCAGCAATTCGTGCGAATGCAAACAGACGTCAATGGACTCCGACATGCAAACCAATCTTTGCGAACAGAGATTAATCAACTGCACAACGATCCACGCACGATCGAAGCTGCCGCACGCAGCCGATTGAACATGGTTCGCGCAAACGAGATTGTGGTGCCTGTCGAATGAGCAACAAGACGTCCATTCAAATGGTTCCGATGGATTTGTTTTTCCCTGCCGGTCGCCTGCTAGTTCCCCTGCTTGAGTGCCACGTTTAGCGACTGCCTGCCGATGCGCGCGGCTGTGACTGCCATCACAGCCGCGCTCCCTTCTTTTAGGACTTCAATATGCGATCCTACCTGTGTTGACAGTGACATACCCCTCCTCTAAGATCGAGTTCATCGTAATCAGTTCAAACATTCGGGAGTCTTATGCCGGACACTAAAGAGGCCAGTTCTCCAGTCGAAGAAGCAGTGGAACGTTGGGAGCATGAGACGCTCGAACCGGTCTTAAGCAAACACCCCGAACGTAAGAAATCATTCGAAACGGTTTCACTCGAACATGTCGACCGGCTCTCCACTCCAGCCGACATAGCCCATCAGGATTTTTCTCGCGACATCTCGTTTCCCGGCGAATTCCCATACACACGGGGCATCCATCCAACCGGCTACCGCGGAAAGCTGTGGACCATGCGCCAGTTTGCCGGCTTCAGCACCCCGGAAGAAACCAACGCGAGATTCAAATATCTACTGGCCCAGGGTCAAACCGGTCTTTCAGTCGCCTATGACTTGCCGACCTTGATGGGTTACGACGCTGATTCCCTGCTCTCAGAAGGGGAGGTCGGCAAATGTGGAGTGGCGGTTTCCTCCCTGGCTGATATGGAGGTCTTGTTCGATCAGATACCGCTGGATCAGGTTACGGTTTCACAGACTATAAACGCGCCGGCTTCGGTGCTGCTCGCAATGTACTTAGTTGTGGCCGAGAAACAGGGTGCAGATTGGAAGAAGATTTCGGGCACCCTGCAAAACGATATTCTGAAGGAGTACATTGCTCAGAAGGAATGGATCTATCCGATTCGGCCGGCAATGAAGTTGGTGATAGACACCTTCGAGTTCTGCACCAAACAGGTCCCTCGATACAATCCGATTTCGGTGAGCGGCTATCATATCCGCGAGGCAGGCGCGACAGCAGCTCAGGAGCTCGCTTTTACGTTGCGCGATGGTCTGGAGTATGTCGAATGGGGTATTCGGGCCGGGCTCCAAATCGACGAATTTGTGCCGCGTATCTCTTTCTTTTTCAATGCCCACAACGACTTCTTCGAGGAGATTGCGAAGTATCGGGCGGCGCGGCGTATTTGGGCTCGTGAGATGCGCGGCCGGTTCGGCTCTACCAATGAGCGGACTCTGAAGATGCGCTTCCATACGCAGACGGCCGGGGTATCGTTGACGGTTCAACAGCCCTTGAACAACATCGTCCGCGTGGCAATACAGGCGCTGGCAGGCGTCCTCGGAGGAACACAAAGCTTACACACCGACGCCTACGACGAAGCGTTGGCGCTGCCAACGGATCGCGCCGCGTTAATCGCCCTGCGCACACAGCAGATAATTGCCGACGAAACCGGTGTCGCCAATACCATCGATCCTCTTGGCGGTTCATATTTCCTGGAAGCGCTTACAGACAAAATGGAGAGCGCGGCATTGGACTACTTCCGCAAGATAGATTCTTTGGGCGGGATGGTAGCAGCGATCGAGAAAGGTTTTCCGCAAAGAGAGATTCAGGATTCGGCCTACCAGTATCAGAAGGCCGTGGAACGCGGTGAACAGATAATCGTGGGCGTAAACAAATATGCGATGGAGAACGAGCCCCAGGTCCCGACCCTTGTGATCGACGAATCAGTCCGAGAACATCAGGTCGAGCGGCTCGGGCAGACGCGAGCTCGACGCGATCCCGGCGCCGTAGCCAACGCGCTCGAGAAGTTGAAACGGGCCGCGCAGGCCGAAGAGAACACAATGCCCGCTACGATTGAAGCTGTTCGTGTCTACGCCACGCTTGGCGAAATCTGCTCTGCCTTGCGCGACGTCTATGGAGTCTACGAAGAGCCGGCATTTTAGTCACAACCTCCTTTTGTATCGCCTAAGCGACCGCGGAAACATCACTCAACTATGCGCACCTCCTGGGCCTCGGTTCTTGTCCTGTTGCTTATAACTTCAGTTGGTTACGCTCAGTCCAAACCCTCGCCTTCAACTGCGGATGATCGAGTCATTATCAGACCGCGTACTGTAACTCTCATTCGGCGTGCGTCGCTGGTGAAAGGGTTTCCTGAAAAAAGGACTGCGAAATTAACCTACCCAGCAGTCAGTGGTTTGAAAAACACCCAGGCTCTACGACGCGTCCAATCGTTGCTTCAGGTAAAGAACGTCTTCGACAGTTCACTCAATGATTATCGTCAGGATAGATGGCTTGCAGAGTTTGGTTATAAGGTGAATTACAACCGGAACTATATTCTGGACGTGACTTTTACACAGAGCGGCTCCGGGGCCTATCCAGATACTCACACAAAACACTTCGCCATTAATCTAAAGGATGGGAGCGTTATCAAGGCTGCCGATGTCTTCACCGGCGATAAATCTGAGGCGCTCGCAGCTTTGGTAAACAACAAACTGCAGGCCGAACTCAAAAAGATCGTGCAAGAGCTCACCGCGTCCAGAGGCGATCCCGAGGACCTCAGAATCGCGAAAGAAGTTCAGGAGCCATTGAAGTTCACAGTCGAGAATCTTGATGAGTTTTCTGTAGGTGCCAAAGGAATCACTTTTCTTTACGACGCTGGTTACCCTCACGCTATTCAGGCGTTTGCACCCGTCGGCGAATACTTCTTTAGTTATTCGGAACTGAAGCCCTTTACAAAGCGCGACGGCCTGCTGGGGCAATTTATCGAGTAAGGGCTACAATGCAAACCATGAACGAAAGAAAAATCCGCGTATTGGTGGCGAAGCCTGGTCTCGACGGCCACGATCGAGGCGCAAAAGTTATCGCCCGTGCGCTGCGCGACGCCGGCATGGAAGTTCTTTACACCGGTTTGCGCCAAACGCCGGAAATGATTGCTGCGGCGGCTTTGCAGGAAGACGTCGATGCGGTGGGCGTCTCTATACTCAGCGGCGCACACAACACACTGTGTCCGCGGATAGTTCAACTTCTTCGCGAGCAGGGTATGGACGATTGCCTGGTTCTACTCGGTGGAATTGTGCCTCAGGAGGATATTGCAAAACTGAAAGCCCAGGGCGTGGCTGAAATCTTTTTGCCCGGAACCTCAACGGAAGATATCGCCACATTTTTGCGCGATAACGTCAAACCACGCGAATAAGCGATGGCTGACGATTTGCCCGCGATAGTCACCGAAATTGACGACGCCATCGCGGTCATTCATTTCAATAGACCTCACCAACGCAATCCCCTTTCACTTCAAACGCTTCACGAACTCGAGAGCGGGTTATTCGAGTTAGCTCCTCGCCGCGACGTACGTACCATCATTTTCACCGGCACTGATGACGTGTTTGCTTCGGGCGCAAACATACGCGAGCTGGCGGAATTGGACTCAACGTCTGCGCATAATTTTTCCAGGTTGGGCCAGCGCATTTTCCAATCGATTGCAAACGCCCCGCAAATAACAATCGCGGCGATCAACGGTTATTGCATGGGTGGTGCTTTAGATCTCGCGCTCGCATGTGACATCCGCGTGGCCTCAATTAAGGCGGTCTTCGCCCATCCTGGCGCCAATCTCGGCATCATCACAGGATGGGGAGGCACGCATCGGCTACCTCTCGTGATCGGCCGCACACGTGCGCTCGAATTGTTTGCCACGGCGCGCAGAATCGACAGTGCGGAAGCTTTGTCCATTGGGCTTGTAACGGCCGTTGGGGATCCGGTCCTGGCACGCGCACGCGCCACAGCTGTCCAGCTGCTACATCACAACCCGTCGACCTAGCGCGAATATTCTTCTGTGAATGGAATTAGGCTTTCTTCAGGAATTTGGCAATCCCTGCCTGGCAGTCCTTGCTCATACGCGCGATAACGTTGACATCCACGCCTGTTTCAATTGCTTCGTCAAATGCCATGCTATCCATTTGATAAAGCAGCGCTTTCGTCAGCGTGACAGCCGACTTGCTGAGTGTTGAAAATCGCTGCGCATAGGTGGTGACTTCATTCTCGAATTCATCTTCAGTGAAAACCTGATTGACCAGGCCAATCCGTTTCCCTTCCTCAGCGCTGATCTCTTCGCCCCGCGTGAGGAGCTCGAAAGCGCGTTTCTCCGAAATATTGCGGCGCAAGATGGCCATCACAATAGCGGGAACAAATCCTATTTTCACTTCCGGATAACCGAAACGAGCACCGCCGGAGGCCAGAACGACGTCGGACGCACTGGCAAGTCCGCAACCACCCGCCAGCGCTCGGCCTCTAACCGCGGCGATTACCGGCAAAGGCAGCGCTCGCATTAAGGTGAAAAGCTCCATCAACGACCGCGCGTCTTCAACGTTGCCGGCGACGGACGCTTTCGAAATCTTCTCCAGAGCTTCGAGATCGGCGCCCGAACAAAAATCCTTACCGGCTCCGGTGATCACTATCGCCCGGACTGATTCGTCGTCGTTAGTCTGTCGGAGTGCAGTCTTGAGATCTGAAATGAGCGCGTCGTTCAGCGCGTTTCTCTTCTCCGGACGATTCAGGGTGAGATAGCCGACGCCATCGTCAACCCGGTATAGGACTGTCTTGCCTGCTTCCATGATCTTGCTTCAGACTATCCGCAGATTACGCAGATGTCATAAACGTTTTTACCGAATCTGCGTAATCTGCGGATTGCTCCGTCTTAATATTGCGGGAGTGCAAATTCCTGCGCTTCTTCAGCAGAGATTTCAATCTCCATCCTTAGTAACGCAGTTGAAAACGTTTTTCCTTGCGCATCTGTCATGAGCGAGAGCGTACCGCCGCCTCCAAGACTTTCATGCAAAAGAAAATTAAGAGCACAGAGATTGGGCAACTCAAAACGTTGGACCTCGCCGTGGCAGATACCGGTGAAGTGCTGCTTAACCCGCTCGGCGGTAACCTCGCGGACCAGCGCCGGATAGAATTCATCTTGTAAGGCAATCAAGCCGATATTTGCCGTGTCGCCTTTATCACCCGAACGACCGTGCGCAAGTTTTACGAGTTGTACCTTCATATTAAGCTTCCGGGACAGTACCGCTAACCGCACCCGGCGAACGCCCTCCCTGACGGTCGGGCTACTGCCGCCTAACACAGAGCCGAATCAGACTTCGACAATTTCTACGCGTGGGCTGATCTCACTCTTCGGCATAAGCGCAGGCCAGTACGCGACAATCTCCTCGACCTTCGGCCGTCCGCCTGCAAAACCCGTAACGCCCGGTGGCCCAGTCAGCACGAGCGGCGCTATCTCCCTGGTGAACCTTTCTATCGCGGCCCGATCATCGCCACGCACTCCCACTCGCAACTGCACCTCGGGAATATCCGCGGATGGCCTGCCAGCTAATGGACCATGCGTCGCATTCGCGCCGACAAACTCGGTGTGTATCAGATCAAAATGCAACCCCAACCGGTTAAGCCGTGTTCGCAGAATTCTGTCGGCAGCCTGAGCCTTCTCAAACGCGTCGGGCCAGGAATAAACGAGCGTGCCCACCGCCTTGTATCCAGCCGAGTAACTAATCGAGACTTTGTAGAACTCCGTCGCTGGTGACCCCTTGATTCCGAAAACGCGCACGCGATCGCGTCCCTCGTATTCAAGCTTCACGGTCGTAAAGTCGGCAACACAGTCTGGTGTGATGTACTCGTGTGGATCTCCCATCTCGTAAACAAGCTGTTCCTTGACAGAAGGAATCACCACCCAGCCACCGGTTCTTTCATGTTTCGTGACGACGAACGTGCCATCGGGTGATGCTTCAACAATGGGAAAACCGACATCCGCCAGATTGGGGACACTACTCCATTCGTACTGACAATTCCCTCCCGAACATTGGGCGCCGCATTCAATGATGTGCCCTGCAATCGTTCCCGCAGCGAGGCGGTCCCAATCATCCGCAGCCCAGCCAAACTCATGAATGATTGGCGCAAGTGTTAACCCGGTATCGGTGGCTCGGCCGGTAATTACGATCTGCGCTCCTTTATCCAAAGCTTCCACGATCGGAGCCGCACCCAGATAGACATTGGCGCTTTGAATTCGATCTCTTACCGTGGAAAGTGGCGCACCATTGTCCATGTTTCGGAGTTCGATACCTCGCGCCAGAAGGCTGTCCAAATTCGCCATGATGTCGTCGCCGGTAACGATACCTATACGCAGTTTACCGGCGAGGCCCAGTTCCAGCGCGACTTCCTTAACCGCGGCAGCGCAGCCCTCGACGTTTACACCGCCGGCATTGGCAGTTACACGAATATTTCGCTCAACGCAGGCGGGCAGAATCTGCTTCATAAGGGGGACGAAGTCTTTTGCGTAACCTGCCGACGGATCTCTGGAGCGCTGCTTCTGCATGATCGACATGGTGACTTCAGCGAGATAGTCGAGCATGAGGTAGTCGATCGGCCCACCTTCAACCTGGCGCACAGGTGCGTCGGGGAGATCGCCCCAGAAGCCCTGCCCACCTGCAATGCGAATCTTGTTTTTCATTTTAAGAAGGGTTCAGAGTTCAACCTTCAGGTTGCGTCTTCCCCAACCACGCTGACGGGCTTAAACCCAACCACGCAGGCTAAAGCCTACTCGATGCGCCTGTTGGCGCCTACACCAACGTCGGCGGCAAAACAAACGGTCCAATGTGCGGACCGCCATAGTTCAAACTCGTGCGTAGCGACAACTCCAAAGCGTCGCGCGTATCTTCAGGGGCGATAACCGCATCGACGAAGCCCCGGGCCGCCGCATACTTCGCATCAAGTTCCATCTCATAATTTTCTCGCACCTGGTCCATCTCTGCGTCGAGTTCATCGGACGGGTGTTGTCCGTTGCGTTTGAGCTTTTCAAGTTGACTACCAAACACGGCTTGCACCGCGGAGTCACCTTCCATTACACCCATACGCCCCGTAGGCCAACTGAAAATAAAGTCCGGATCGAACCCCTGACCCGCCATCGCATAGTAACCGGCGCCGGAAGCGTGGTTAACCGTAAGCACTATCTTAGGAACCAGTGCGGTTGCCATTGCTTCGACGAACCGCGCGCCGGCGCGAATAATTCCTGAATGCTCCGCCTCGGGCCCCACCATGAATCCGGAGACATCCTGAATGAAGACGAGAGGCGTATGGCGTCGATTGCAGGTCTCAATGAAGTAGGCCACCTTCTCCGCCGACTCCGTATAGATGATGCCGCCGAAACGCGGAGGGCCGCCGCCGGGCGCACGTATCATCCCGCGATTGTTGGCGATCACACCTACCTGAATTCCACGGATACGCGCGTGACCGGTAATCATCTCTTTCGCGTAGTCTGCCTGGAATTCATCGAGATGTCCGTCATCAAGCAAACAGTCCAGGAGGTGCCGCGCGTTGTAGGGCTGTTTATGATCCGGCGGAAGGATGTCGTAAAGCTCGATTGCCGGCCGGGCAGCATCTCTCGCCGGCAGGATCGGAACAACGCTTGGCGGATTGACCGGAAGTTCGGAAACAAATTCACGAATTTTAGCAATGCATGCTTTGTCGTCATCCACACGATAATGTGCGACGCCGGAAAGCTCATTGTGCGCTCGAGCACCACCCAGGGTTTCATTGTCAATCGTTTGCCCGGTCGCGCCCTTCACAAGATTTGCGCCACCCAGTCCCATAAACGACGTGCCCTCGACCATGATAATCACGTCCGACAGAGCCGGCAGGTAGGCGCCGCCTGCGATGCAGGGCCCCATCACGGCCGATATCTGGGGAATTTTCAGATAACGACGCATCAGCGAGTTGTAATAGAAGATTCGTGACGCGCCATACTGCCCCGGAAACACGCCTCCCTGGTAAGGAAGATTCACGCCGGCCGAATCAACCAGATAGATGATCGGCACATGCGAGCGCATGGCGATTTCCTGTGCGCGCAAGATCTTCTTGATCGTTTCCGGCCACCACGATCCCGCTTTGACGGTCGCATCGTTTGCGACAACTACAACTTCTCGATCGTTAACGCGTCCGACAAGCGTGACCACACCCGCCCCGGGCGCCCCGCCTTCGTATTGATCGGAAGCGACGAGCAGGCCAATCTCCTGGCTGTACGAATCCTCGTCGAGCAACAGATCGATCCGCTCGCGAGCAGTCAGCTTCCCCTGTTTGTGCTGCCGCTCAATCTTGTCCGCCCCGCCCCCGAGACGCAGCCGCGCCTCGAATTCCTGCAACTCGGTCGTCAATTCGCGCAAGCGTGTGGGGGATCTGTTTTCAGCAGGTGGAACGTCAGACTTTTTCATGCGTACCTTTTAGTTTGGAATGATAACACTCCGCAGCCTTTAGGTCATTCTCATTGGACTTTCGCTCTATCCATTTGCTTGTTCGCGCCCAGATCACCGTGCTATCTTCGTGGGCATGAAGAGTCTTGCTGACATTGAAGCTGCCGCTGAATTGCTGCCAGCGGAACAAAAAGAGGAGTTGCTTCGCTTTCTTGCCGAGCGTTTGCGCCAGCATCCGACACCGTCATCCCCTCCGCTAAAGTTATTCCGCAGTAAACGAGGATTTCCCATATCCAGAGGGCTTCATCCTTTTACTTCCGCAGACGTGAGCCGCATAGAAGCCGAAGCATAAACATCTGGTAATGTGGTTGTTAGACGGTAATGTATTGGTCGCGTTGGCGATTGACACGCACGTGTTTCAGGAGCGGGTTCGCCGGTGGTTCGATTCGTTATCTGACCCGTTCGCAACTTGCGCGATCACCGAGGGCACTCTGTTGCGTGTGCACATGAAACTTGCGCAAGATAATAGTGGGGCAGCAGCCTGGTCGGTGTTGGAAGCTATTCATCAAATGCCAGTTCATGTTTTCTGGAATGAAGGATTCAGTTACCGGGAGGTTGCACATGCTGGTTTGACCGGACCTACGCAGGTGACAGATGCATGGCTGGCTGAATTGGCCCGGCGTCACGAAGCTCAACTCGCGACCCTCGATGTATCTCTAGTAGCTATGCACCCAAGCGTTGGGTTCCTAATTCCAGCTTAAGGGTTTCCACGTTCTCTTCACTCCTCGGCGCTCTCACTCTTCTCTTGCCCGTTGCATCTTCCCCCTGATTTCTCATCCAATGGTTAGTTGCAACTCGATACACAATCTGTCAGGCGTTTGAAGTGTTCGAGAGCTCGTCAGTTTCTCATCATTTGAATTGAGGCAGCAGTGGCTCGGGATTACGTTGCATCCCGCTCTCGGGTTTGCGTAAGGACGTGTTATTCGAGCGATAGGAGACATTCGAATGCACCTCTCCTATCTGGAGCACTTTCTGTCTACACCAATAACTGAAGCAGCGTTCGGGAATCGAGACCTTCAGGAATGCCTTCAAGAATCAACACCCGCGAGCCGCGTAGTTCGATGAGCACTTCGCCTTCAGCTGTTTGCCAACGACGGATGGTTTCGGGTGTCGCGTTTTGCGCGTCGGCCAATAGCCGAGCTTTTGGGTAGCGAAGCGCAGTTCGTTTCACGTACGCGTCATAGAATTCCTCAGCGTCATTCGGAGTGTCCCATTCAGAGACGTGCGTCACAAGGATTTGCGCGTCGGGGCCCTCGTAGACTGCGTAACGATCGCCACCCCAACCTGCGGCTGCGCGTTTTGATTCGGCCGAGGCGTTCAGGAACTCATCCAGAATGAGGTAGTAGCTCCATTCGCCATTGACGTCATACGTCACTTGTTTCCACTTTTTGGGTGTCGGGTGTCGGGTGCCGGGTGTTGGGTTTTTGGCGGAGGCGCCACGGGTCCGCGCCTTCTGTCGTTTGCTGTTTGCTGTTTGCTGTTTGCCGATTGCTATCGCCTGTTTCCTATTCTCATTCAGCAAATCCGTCAGATCCGGCAGGGTCACCTTAACCGGCGATTCGTAAGCAAAATACTTTTCCGGATGCAGTATCTGTTCGCTGGACTGCGGGAGTTTCATATACGCGCCCGAAAGCATTTTCCAACCGCCCCGCTTATAAACCGCTGTTGCCCATTCCATGCCCTGCGTATACGGAAAGATCAGCGTGTCACGCAGCGCCCTTGGCGATTCGTTGAACAGTTTCGAGGAAGCGCCCATTGCGCTTAACGACCGCGTAAAAGCCAGCGCTACCAAAGGATTCCGCGCCATGTAAACCGTCATCGCGAGCGTGGCGTCACCTTCAATTAGTGCGTGAGCAGCGAGCTTGGCATCACCTTCCCCCTCCGGCAATTTCTCGAAACGCCGCAAGCCGAAATGCTGGTCCTGCAAAGCATGTGTCAGCTCATGAGCCATCACCGGCTTCTGCCCTTCCAATTCCAACCAGTCTGCCAGGTAAAACTCGCGTGCTTTGGCGTCGTAATAGCCAGCCACTTGTTCGGTTAAGAGTTTGATAATAAACGGCCGATATTCAAATCCCTTCGGCACCAGGCCAAACTTGCGTAAACCGAGCTCGGCGGCGTGCATTTCATCGTCTCTCATCAGCTCATCGAGCTTCTTTACCAACATACGTTCGATCTGAACGCGCGATTGGGCGCCGCTTTTTACCGGCGTTAGAATCTCTAACTCCCGAATCTCGCTAGTTTCCTTCAATACTTCCGCGGTCGTAGCAACGATAGCCGAGTGTCTCGCGGCGCTCGGGGTAACGGCGGGCCGCTGGGCCGAACTTCCAAAAGTGTTGAATAGAAAGCTCGCACTTGCCAATGCAAGCACTACAACGGGGCCGAGGAATCGGATAATTCGCTTTGACATGTTTGGGCTTTCGCTCTTATAGTCCGGTCATCGGTCCAAGGTAACGCACTCTCAATTATCCCGCAGTCTCTTGCGGTAGAGTTTGAAGGCATAACGCTCAGATGACAAGTCCTGCGCCCGAACCCGTCTACGGAGAATGGCACGATACGCTTTTGCGTGTCCGCTATTCAGAGACGGACAAAATGGGAATCGTTTACTACTCAAACTACCTGGTGTGGTTTGAGATTGGGCGTGCCGAATTTTGCCGTGCCCGTGGTTTCTCGTACAAAGAGATGGAAGAGAACGACGATGCCTTCCTCGTGGTTGCCGAAAGCTATTGCCGTTATAAAGCGCCCGCTTATTACGACGACGAGCTTCAGGTGCGCACTCACATCACTGAACTGCGGAAGCGCTCGCTGAGATTTGGGTATGAAGTGGTTCGCGCGTCAGATGGACAGATAATTGCCGAGGGCGAGACTAGTCATGTGGTAACTGACGCGAGCGGAAGGGTGCGTTCATTCCCGGAAGGTTACGCGCAGCGTCTGCTGGCGCCCCCGGTGCTAAAGCCATCCTCTTCGGGTGATGTCGTGCCGGAGAAAGAAGGACCGAACTGAACGAGTGGGCGGTGTGCAGTGGGCAGTGGGCAGTTTGGTGCTTCTTATCCTCTAACCTTATTCTATCTTCCTCCTCACTTACAAAATTTCACCCGGATAACCTGAGAGGGCGCTGACCTCTCCATTTCCAAGGAGATTATCCATGAAGGTGAAAAACTATCAGGAACTGATTGCCTGGCAAAAATCGATGGATTTGGTCGAACAGATCTACCAGGCATCCAGAACTTTCCCTCGAGAGGAGATTTACGGCCTCACAAGCCAGCTTCGGAGGGCTGCGGTGTCGATTCCCTCTAATATCGCTGAAGGCCAAGGTAGACGAACAACCGCCGACTTTCTACGCCATCTATCGATTGCTTACGGTTCCCTGAGAGAAGTTGAAACACAAATCCTTATCGCAGCTCGACTTCGTTATTCAGACTCGCTTACTAAGGATGCTGTATTGAATTTGGCCGGTGAGGTTGGCCGCCTTCTTAACGGTCTGATGACGTCCCTGGAGAGATAGTCACTGCTCACTGCCCACTGCACACTTCCCTCTCAGTCATGCGCGAGATTTAGCCTAACAATGCTCCGCGCCTTCCCTGTTGCCTCATCGATATCCAGCACTGCTGCACAAATTCTGACATCACCAGTTGAATGTTCCGCCCGCCGGCCGAGTGCTGAGGTAAACCGCACAATCACGTCTTCCTTCTTCATCCCAATAACTCCCGAGTAGCTGCCCGTCATACCTATGTCTGTAAGGTGGGCGGTTCCCTGAGGCAGAATGCGCTCATCTGCGGTTTGTACGTGAGTGTGTGTTCCGAGCACGGCCGACACACGGCCGTCCAGATACCAGCCCATGGCGACCTTTTCAGACGTCGCCTCGGCATGGATATCGACTATCCGCACCTTCGTTGCTGACGGTAACGATTCCATAAGCCTATCGGACGCTCGGAAAGGATCGTCGGAAGGCGGCATGAACACACGCCCCATCAGATTGATGACGGCGACTGCCACACCATTGACCTGACCAGTCCACATCCCGTTGCCAGGCGTGTCGGGTGGGTAGTTTGCCGGTCGAATAAGCCGGGGCTGTTTCGCGATATACGGAATCGCTTCCTTCTTGTCGAAGATATGGTTGCCGGAGGTCATGACGTCAATGCCGTTTGCGAATAGTTCTTCGCACAATGAAGGCGTCACTGAAAAACCGCCGGCCAGGTTTTCCGCGTTCATGATGGCCAGATCAATATCGTGCTGCTCCCGGATGTCCTGAATGCGCTCCAGCAC
>JBGTCM010000118.1:0-5675 GCA_041748795.1 Pyrinomonadaceae bacterium | reverse complement strand
CTCGCCAGCATGATCGATGACGATTCGCGTCACGCCGCGATCAAAAACAACTACGGCGGCAATGCCGGCTTCTTCAAAGCTGCAATCGATATTTACATGCACGGCCTGATTGCCAGGACTCAGGAAACGCAAACAGCGCAGATGAAGTGTTATGCCGGAACCGCGGGTGGTGTGATCTATGACGAGGGGACCGTTTCATCCTGCGAAAACCTTGCGCCTATCGGAAACCTGCGAGACTTCAATTGGGACTTTCAGAAGCTCTGGCTGTCACCGGCCATGAAGGAGCGTCGCAAAAAAGCGCTGGATGGTTGTTTCTGCACGCACGAGTCGAATAGTTATTACCCGTCGTTGCCGTTTAATCCGGGGCATCTGATTCAAATCAAGAAGCTCGAGCGCGAGATGAAAAAAGCGCGAAAGCAAATGGATGGAGCACAAGGTCAACCGGATGGAGTCGCGGTAAGAGCTTAATGAACGACGGACGCCCGCGGAACGGATACACAAGTAAACCTCCAGAAATGTCTCAACGCATCCCCAAGATTCTCATCCTCTCGTCTGACACGGGCGGCGGTCATAGCTCGGCGGCGGCAGCAATCGTGGCCGGCGTTCAAAAGTTCTTTGATGGGCAGTCGTATGCGGTGCGTGTAGTGCGGGCGGTTGAAGAGTCGCACGCTATCACCGCAAAGATGGTCGGGATCTACAATTGGGTGTTGCGCAATCGGCAACATTGGATGAAGTATTTGTATTGGTTCGTTAATAGATTCCGGCCCGAAACTCGCGAATTTTTCTACAAGCGGTCCATCGGCTACGTGACAGAACTGTTTGAGCGTTGGTGTCCGCATGTGGTGGTCAGCGTCCATCCTTTGACTCAGCACATCTTCGGCAGAGTTCTTAAGGAGTTAAAGCTCGCCGATCGCATTCCGCTCGTGTCTGTGGTCACCGATCCGTACTACGGCTTTTGGAAAGGTTGGGCCTGCAACGACGTGACGCTTTACCTGGTCGCGAGTGACGAGGCCAGGCGCCAGCTGATCGACTATGGCATTGCTCCCGAGCGCATCAAGGTTTCGGGGATGCCGGTGCATCCAAAGTTTGCTTACCCTGGTGAAGAAGCGGCACAGGCAGCGCGTCGGGCGCTCGGTCTGGACCCTGAGAAGTTCACGGTGTTTGTTAATGCAGGTTGGCAGGGCGGCGGGAACATTCCCGAGATATTCCGTGAGCTGGTGCGCGGCAACCTTGAAGTACAAGCGATTTTCCTGGCCGGAAGGAATGAAGAACTGAAGGCCGACGCGGAATCGCTGGCTCTGGAGGCGTCGTTTCCGATCAAGGTGATTGGTTATTCGGAACAGGTTGAGGAATTGATGAGCGCGGCCAACGTCATGATCTCAAAGCTGGGAGGGTTGACGACATTCGAGGCGTTTGCATGCCGGCTGCCGATCATTGCGGATGTGACGACGGAGCCGATGCCGCAGGAAGCGGGCACCGCCAAGTTGTTGGCCAAGCGCGGCGCGGGCGTGTTGCTACAACGAGCGAGCGACATTGTTCCGGTAGTCCGCCGCATGGTTGAAGACACGGCCCATTACTCGGCAATGAGAGCGGCCACCATTGGTCTGGCAATCCCTAATGCGACGCGCCACATTGTTGAAGAGATTACGGCACTGATTCCTGCTGGAGTTGAAACTCCGGACCAGGTTGCCCTCGCCGAAGTTGTTTCTGTGTAAAGTGATCGATACAGAACCGAGCGCGGTAGCGCGGGATGCTAGAGGCTTCTTCGCACTAGAAAAAAAGCATAGATATTCTGTAGGGGTGGCACTCCGTGGCCACCCCTTCGCTTGGGATACCCAACTCAAAAAACAACCTCCGTCGTAAACGATGGGGTGGCCACGGAGTGCCACCCCTACAATCAAACCGCCCCTGCCTGAGCCCCTCGTTGACTGTTAGCAGTTTTCAGAGTTTAATCTTCCAGCATAAATCATATTCAATTCAGGATCTCTCGGAATCATCTTGCCCGCTTCCGTTCGACGAGGCGGGCTTTTTAGGAGACTAATCGGACAGTGAGTCTATTGCTCGAGGGGAAGCGCGCGTTTATCAGCGGCGGAACGCGCGGCATCGGTGCGGCCATCTGCGACGTGTTCGCGCGTGAGGGCGCCGACGTCGCATTCAATTACAACACCAGAGACGATCTGGCGGCTGAAACCGTTGCGAAGGTTGAGGCACACGGCAGACGAGCGCTGAGCTTCAAGATTTCGGTTACGGACCGCGTGGGTCTGAAAAAGATGACGCGAGAGATCGTCGAGAAGTGGGGCGGCATTGATACGCTGGTGAACAATGCGGCGATCAATCGCGGCGACAATTTTGCAACTACCACAGACCGCGCGTGGGATGAAGTGATCAATACAAATGTTGGGAGCCTGTTTGCGGTTACGAAACCGATTTACAAACAAATGATTAGGCAGCGGCAGGGAAGTATCCTCAACATCACGTCAATCGGCGCGCTGCGGGCATTGCCCACGGCCGTTCACTATGCGACGTCGAAAGCCGCGATGATTGGCTTTACAAAGTGTCTCTCGCGCGAGGCAGGCACGTTTGGCGTGAAAGTAAACGCGATTGCCGCGGGGATCTTCGATACGGAATTGGCCCAGGCCTTGCCGGAGCGCTTGTTGCAGATGCATCACTTCTGGGCTTCTGCCGGCCGCGCGGGCCGCCCAGAGGAACTGGCCGAATACGCTGCGTTCATGGTCAGCGATCGCAACAGTTTTATGAATGGGGAAGTCGTGATCGTAGATGGCGGCGCGATTACTTAAGGCTGGGTAGAGTCTTTGCTTTCGAGCTTCTTCTCCAACTCTCTAATTCTTCGCTGCATTTCTCCCAGGCGCCTGTAGGCCGCCGTCGATCGCAACCACTCCTTATTATCGAATGCAGGGATGCCGGAAATAATCTTTCCTGCAGGCACGTCGTGACTCGTCGCGCTCTTTGCGGTCAAAACCACGTCGTCGCCAATCGTTAGATGGCCGGCCACGCCGGCTTGTCCCGCCAGTATCACGCGACTGCCGATATGCGAACTGCCCGCCAACCCTACCTGCGCACACAACAAACTATCTTCTCCGATCGTACAGGAGTGTCCAATCTGAACCAGGTTGTCGATCTTCGTGCCCCGTCCTATGCGTGATTCGCCGACCGACGCTCGATCGATCGTAGTTCCCGCTCCAATCTCCACATCGTCTTCAACAACAACTCGCCCCGTTTGCGGAATCTTCAACCAACTTCGTTGCTCGTCCTTAGCGTAACCAAACCCGTCGCAACCGACCACGGAGTTGTTGTGGATGACTACTCGTTCCCCGATCACCGAACGCTCGCGAATCGCCGTGCCCGAGTGAATTACGGAGTCTTTTCCTATCGTCACGTTCTCGTAGATAGTCACATTAGGATAGATCCTTACACCCGCTGCAATACGGCTCGATGGACCAATTACGGAACAGGCGCCAATCCAAACGTTTTCATCAACCACCGCGGACGGATCGATTACGGCCGAAGGATGGATTGTTGGGGAAATCTTGGGCTCAGGATGAAACAACCTCAAAGCGCGGGTGTAGGCGAGGTAAGGATCCTTCGCGCGCAGGATCGGAATTGCTCTATCAATCGCAGCTTCGTCCGACACATAGATGGCGGATGCGTGCGTCGCATTCACCCTGGGCGTGTATCGCGGGTTTGCCAAAAACGTAACCTGACCTGACTGAGCATCGTCGAGACCGGCGGCGCCCGTTATGTCTATCTCACCGGAATCGCCCTCGACGCGAGCCCCGGTGAGTGCTGCCAGTTCTGAGAGTTTCATGCGCGCAAGTTTAGCCCAAACAAGAGTCGTGGAGCGATCTCAGGCTTGTCCACAGATATGAATCAAGAAAAGGCAGGATCCACGAAACACACGAAAACGCACTAACGATTTTCGTGTTGGTTCGTGGGTATAGTGGATCATTTCTGATCACTTAAAGATACTCTCGAAACAAAAACCCATAGTACCAAGCGATGCCACGAGTCTCAACGTACTTACATTATTGAAACCGGATCGATTTCGACGTTAATCGAACGAAGACTAACGCCTCGTTCAGTAACTGCTTTCAACGCCAGGTCAATCACTTGTCGCAACTGCCGGCGATTACGCGATTTCAACAACATCTGCATCCGAAATTCTCCCTTTAGCCTGGCCAACGGCGCAGGCGCGGGACCTAGAATGCGTGCAGCACGATCGGTATTCGCAGCGTCCAACGCCTTTCGAAGTTCAACGGAATCCGATCTCACACGCCCAAGGTCAGCGCCGTGTACAAGCAGGGAAGCGAGCGAGACGAAGGGCGGATATGTGTGATGCTGACGATGCCGGATCTCCTCCTCGTAGAAACCAGCGTAGTCCTGGGCTCCGGCGTGACGCAGCGCGTAATGATGCGGATGATAAGTCTGAATCAACACTTTGCCCGGGCGATCGCCGCGGCCAGCTCGACCTGCGACCTGCGTCAAAAGCTGAAACGTCCGTTCCGCCGCGCGAAAATCCGGTAACGCGAGGCCGGCATCGACGGACACCACACCCACCAGGGTGACATTTGGGAAGTCATGTCCCTTCGCCAATATCTGCGTGCCGACCAGCATGTCAATATTGCCTTCAGCAAACTCCAGCAGAGACTTTTCGAACGTGCCGCGCCGGGCCGTGGTATCTCGGTCAACGCGCGCAATACGCAGCGTGGGAAATAGCTGGGCCAACTTTTCTTCGATTTGCTGAGTCCCTTCGCCAACGTAATAGATAAACTTACCGCTACAGTTTGGGCATTCGGACGGAGATGATTCGCGATGATTACAGTAATGACAAATTATTACTCGCTCACTTCTATGATAAGTGAGAGTTACGTCGCAGTTGGGACACTGAACACTCTCACCACAGGAACGGCATAGAACGAAGCTGGAATAGCCTCGACGGTTCAGCAGGACTATCGACTGTTCTCCTTTCTGGTGCGTTTCCTTTATGGACTGAAGCAGCCGTTCGGAAAAGATGACCGGTTTCTTATGACGTTCAAACACCTCGCGCATGTCGATGATCTCAGCGACTGCTAAAGGCCGGTTCCGGAGACGCTCGGGCAGTTGAAGGTATTGATACTTGCCGTTGCGAGCGTTGTGAAACGACTCGAGCGAAGGTGTCGCAGATCCCAGGATGATCACTGCCGATTCATTCTGCGCACGGACAATAGCTGTATCGCGTCCGTTGTAGTGAGGCGAATCCTGTTGTCTGTATGTCGACTCGTGCTCTTCGTCGACGATTATTAATCCGAGATCTTTGGTTGGGGCGAAGACAGCCGATCGTGTTCCGATGACAACTCTGGCCTCGCCTCGCCTGACGCGAGTCCATTCATCGAAGCGTTCACCCTTCGAAAGCGAGGAATGAAAGATCGCTACGTTGTCGCCGAAATGTTGCCTAAGACGGCGCGAAAACACCGGAGTCAGAGCAATCTCAGGGACCAGCATCATCGCCGATCTTCCCAATTCCAGGGCGACGCGCATGGCGCGTATATATACCTCCGTTTTGCCGCTGCCGGTCACGCCATGCAACAGGAACGGCACGTAGTTGCCGGATCTCAAGGGTTGTTCTATATCCGCGAGGACGCGGCGCTGTGCATCTGTAAGCACGTAGTCTTCAAGGG
>JBGTCM010000117.1:0-3606 GCA_041748795.1 Pyrinomonadaceae bacterium | reverse complement strand
AGCGAGTGCACGTTCAACATCCTGCTTCCGTCCTTCGCTGCATAGGAACGCGATGCAACCGCCACCGCCCGCGCCGCAAACTTTTGCTGCCTCCGCACCGTTAGCCAATGCCTTCTCAACCAACTTGTCCATTTGCGGTGTGGTAATCCCAGGCGCGAGCCGTTTCCTGTTCGGGTATGCGTCACGCATGATTTTCCCTACTTCGTTCCAGTCGCCCGCTAACATGGCAGCACGCATTGCTCGAGCTGTATCGCGAATGCCGTCGAAGATGGTAAACAACTCGGGGTCGCCATCGACGTGTCGTTTGAAGACCTCCCAATTGTTTGTTCCCGAAAGCCTTGGTTCCCCCGTGTAGCAGATCGCAATTCGTTCTTCGAGTTGTTTGGCGTTCACCTTCAAACGTTCTCGTTCAATCCCTTCGGTGCGAAAATGGATACAGGAAGCTGAGCCGTACTGAGCGGAATAATAATCCTGAAAACCAGCAGGGACGCGAATCACAGTTGTTTCTATATTGGCCGCGATCGCAATGAACTTTCGTTTCTCATAACGATCTCCAACCAGCCGATTCAGCGCGCCGATGCAGGCTATTGCCAGCGCAGACGATCCGCCCAAACCGGCGCCGGCCGGAGCCTCGCTATTTGCGATCAGGTGAAACCCGGTAGTCGGCTTGAAGAAGTGAACCAACTTGGAGATTAGCTCAAGCCGCTCTTCGCGAATGAGGTCTTCCATCGCGGCGAGGTCAGTTTCAAACGCGACTTTGCGATCGCGCGATTCCAAAACGATGCGCCCGTCATCCCGAGTCTTAATCTGGCAGTGCGCGCGCAGGGATATCGCGATATTTACGGTTGCGGCGCCGGGATGAAAGAGATAAAGCGGCCAGATGTCGATTGTCCCGCCGGCGAGATCCACGCGCGTAGGCGCTGAAGATTCAATAAGCACTTAGTTATAATCAATCCCTTCAATCTGAACTTAGTACCGGTCTATGTGCTTTGAACTTGGCTCTTTGTACTTGGTGATTTGAACTGGACCTCAGTCTCAAGAACAAAGAACGAAGAACCAAGAACCAAGTACCAAGTACAACGTAAAGCTTCAATCGACCTTGCGTTTACCAGCTTTGCGATCGGTTCGCTCCTTCGGCTCTTCATGCCGCGGGTGTGTAAAAGGGATGTGCTCCTGAAGTTCCTGCTTTAGGTCTTGCAGCTTCTCCTGCACTCCATGCTCCAGCTCCTGCAACCGTTCGGGATCGGCTTCTTCAACTTTCGGCGACAACCAAAAACGTTCGGCGAGGTAAAAGCCTATGATGCCGAGCACCACTATCACGAGCAACACTTTGCCCAGTCGTTCGAAGTCGCCGATGACACTAATTACCGCACCGCTGAAAAAGTATCCGGCGCCACTCAGGATCAGCACCCAGGCAAAACAACTGCTTAGCGACAGTATCACAAACCGCAAATACGGCATCCGGGTGACGCCATAGAAGATGCACGAAGCCCAACGGAGCCCGTAAATATATTTTGAAAGGAAGATCGACAAGGCGCCGAAGTTTTTCGTCAGCCGCTCCATGCGCGGCTGAGCACTTCGATAGAAACGAATGTCGCACACGCGCTTGTGACACTGACGGCCTACGAAATAAGCGATGTTGTCACTCGCCGCGCCGCCCAGGGTTCCCGCCAGAAGTACCCAGGCAAAACTATGTTCGCCAAAAAAATAACTGTGCGCGAGGACGCCGGCAAGCAGGAGGGTGATGTCACCCTCAATCATCACAAGCAGAAAAACGGCATAGATTCCATACCGACCGAGAAGGTCATAAAGAAAATCCAGAGGCATATTAAAAGGTAAGCAGTAAGCAGTAAGCAGTAAGCAGTGAACAGCAATTATTGAGGCTGCTTCATCTGCTTACGGCTTACTGCTTACTCCAGAGCTTTTTCCTGTGACGCTTTAACTACCAATACGGGACATGAAGCATGGCGCACAACGGCTTCAGCCGTAGAACCAAAAAGTATTCGGCCGAGGCCGGTCCGTCCGTGCGATGAAACGACGATCAAGTCCACGTTGCGTTCTCTGGCCACTCGCACAATCTCAGCAGCCGCATCACCGTGAACGATCAACTCCTCAACCTCCAGGCCCGCGCATTCGTCCTGCTCAGCGATTTTTGGTAATTCGCGCTCCGCCGAGTCTTCCAACTGATCGCTGATATCCGTAATCGGCAGAGGCTCTGTCATACCCGAATACCCGACAGTAGGGACCATCGGTTCGATGACATGAACGCAAATCAACGACGCGCCAAACTTTCTCGCCAGGGATGCGGCATACGGGAGCGCGTAGTTACCGCATTCGCTGAAATCCGTCGGCAGGAGTATTGTCCGGATTTGCATTGCTTACGTCGAACTTTGACCTTTGTGCTTGGATCTTTGAACTGAAAGCAAAGAACAAAGAACGAAGAACAAAGTACAAAACCGTAATCGCGGAGCAAAACCCCCGTTCAAGATGGCGGTTATTCTACACGCAGAAAGAGCTGTTTGACACCCCCCTCGCCGTCCCCTTATGCTTCGCGTGTCCAACGAATACCAACTAGTTGCAGGAAGGTCCCAGACGACCATGCCCTCAGGAACAGACCCCACTTTCATCGGAATCGAGCTTTGCGGATCGAAGTTGCGCGGGGCGACCGTCGATAATGAGGGCGTAATCGCCGAGCGAACAGAAGTCGTAGTGCAACCGGACAGGTTCGTCGCCCAGGTCAGCGATTTAGTGAACGCATTACGACGCGGTGGGGGCAACGTCAGCGCTGTCGGTATCGCGATTCCCGGATTGGTAAACAGACAGAGCGACCGGGTGATTACTTCGAGCCATCTCTCACCAACAGTTCGAGAGAACCTCCATGCCGAAGCGATGCAGGCCACGGGTTTACGGATCGAACTCGAGAACGACGCTAATGCCGCAGCTTATGGCGAATTTAAGGCGGGCTCCGGTCGCGGCAGCCGGGACATGTTTTACATCACAATCGGGCAAGGAATCGGCGGCGCCATTATTCTTGACGGAAAACTCTGGACTGGTTCGTCAGGGTTTGCCGGCGAAGTGGGACATATCACCATCGACACCGAAGGCTCGGAATGCGTCTGCGGCAACACGGGCTGTCTGGAAACAGTTGCTTCCGCTCCAAACATTGTGCGCCGCGCGAATGAACGTCTGAACCGCGATTCAACTTCATCACTTTCGCGACTGGCGATGAACAAAGATTTCACAGCCGACGACATGGCCCGCGAAGCAATGGATGGCGACGACTTTGCGGCCATGATGATTGAGAGGACCGGAAAATATATTGGCACTGGAGTCGCCAGCGTGATTAACCTCCTGAATATTGAGCGAATAGTTTTGGGGGGTGGAGTGATGAAGGCGGGCGAGCTGATTCTGAATGCAGTCATTCATGAAGCAAAGAGGCGCGCGTTTCAACCGTGCTTCGAAGCTACTCGAATAATGGCTGCCACACTCGGCGAGGACGCAGCCACCATCGGCGCCGCTATGCTGGCGCGCGACTCCGCGAATGCTTAAAGATGTCCAAAGTCCAATGTCCAAAGTCCAAAGTCGGAGACCAGTAGTTTAGAGTTT
>JBGTCM010000116.1:0-4355 GCA_041748795.1 Pyrinomonadaceae bacterium | reverse complement strand
CGGTCGGCTTTAACTGACACATCGTCGAGCTTAGCCACCACTTCGCCCATGGAGGTTGAGATGGCATAGCTGATGACGCAAATTCCGGCGACGCCCTCGTCGTCATAAGCCATCCAAACAAATCCCAGCTCCGGCCGCTCGAGAAATAGATCCAGCGCGTCGTTGAGTCCCTGGAATCCCCGGTCACCGTAGGCTTTACTGCTGGCAAGGTAGTGTTCGTCCTCGGCGAGAAAAGCCTGGAGCATGCCGTAAGCATCAGAAACATCGGCGGCAGTCATCTTGCGGCAGGTAATCAAGGAAACTCCTTTCAAAACGACCTAATAATAACTTTACCTGACTGAGCGCGGTAGTCCGATCTACCTTTTGAGCTTGGTGCTTTGTGCTTTGTGCTTCCTAGCTCGATTCCCACAGCTCAAAGGACAAAGCGCAAAGAACCAAGTTCAAAATGACATCCGGCGCTAGCCCGACGCGTCGGGGTTCCGTACGTGGGTTTTATCATGCCATACAACTTTGGCGATGCTATAATGCGGCTTCCGCATTCCTGGCAAGATTACCGTAAAGCAATTCCATCCTTCGAAGCGTAGGTGCAAAACTATGAAGAAAATTCTCCTGTCTGCCATCACCCTGATCCTCGCAGTGTCGTCGTTTGCCTTTGGACGTGAGGCACGGCTGGTACGTTATCCGCATTATCACAACGGCCGCATCGTTTTCAGCTACCTGGGCGACGTCTGGACAGCCGATGAAAACGGCCAAAACATCCAGCGTCTGACAGTAAACCGCGCACGCGATGTTTACGCGCGCTTTTCGCCGGATGGGAAATGGATCGCTTTCTCAAGCGATCGCAATGGCAATCTCGATGTTTTTATTATTCCTTCCGGAGGCGGAGCAGCCAAACAGGTAACCGCTCACTCATCCGACGATACAGTGCTCGGGTGGGCGCCAGACTCCAGGGCGGTCTTGTTCAGCAGTAATCGCGGCGAAGACTTTACGGCGCAGCTTTATCTGGTGAGCGCGGAAGGCGGCATGCCGTGGAAAGCTGGCACGGACATGGGCGTGCAAGCTTCATATTCACCCGATGGCAAGCGGCTGGCCTATAACCCGAAATCACAGGCTTACTGGCGCAAGTTCTATCGCGGCTCAAACCAAAGCGACGTGGTCGTAATGGACGTTGCGACGAAAAAATTTACGCAGTTGACGGATTTCGATGGACACGACTCGTGGCCCATGTGGGGCAACGACGGCTTCATATACTTTGTCAGCGATCGCGACGGTAACGGCCTGACGAATATCTGGCGCGTTTCTGACAGTAGCGGACGCGCGGAACGGATCACTTCCTTTAAGAGCGGCGACGTGCGTTGGCCTTCGATTGGCGCCGATGGACGCGTGATTGTCTTCGAGCACGACTTCGGCATCTGGAAACTCGACGTGGCTTCTAAAAAAGCAACGCCGATCAAACTGGACATAGCAGCGGAAACTCAGGAGAACCTGACGGAGATGACGGCGTTCAGTTCCCAGGCTGACGACTACGATCTTGCTCCTTCCGCCCGCCGAATTGTTTTCTCGATTCACGGAGAGATTTTCACTTCACCGGTCGAGGAAGGGGACATCAAACAGCTTACCGAAACCGCGGCGCGTGACCGCTTCGTCACCTTCTCACCAGACGGAAAAAGCATTGCCTTTGTTTCCGATCAAAGCGGAAGAGAAGAGATTTATGTGATTCCCGCCGACGGCGCGGGCCAACCCGAAAAGCTCACCGACATCGACGCACTGAAAGCCGGTTACAACTGGTCGCCGGATTCCAAAGAGATAGCGTTTACGGCTTCCGACGACAAACTCCGCAAGGTAACGATTGCTACCAAGCAAATCGCGGTGCTGGATTCTTCGCGTTACGGTGGCTTCGGGGCTCCGGTTTGGTCGCCTGACGGCAAATGGATTGCTTATTCGAAGCCGGATGCTTCGCGCACGACCGACATCTATTTAGTTGCAACTTCGGGAGCTGATCGCGAGCCCCACAAAGCAACCTTTGACTCAAGCAGCGAGACGGGGCCGGTGTTTGGTCCTGATGGACGCAAACTTTTCTTTCAACGTATTGAAGGCGGCACGGGAGCAGCGCCCACATCAGTGCAGATCTACTCAGTAGTGCTGGAACGTCTCGAACGCGATCCCGACGATCCGGAAGAGCGTGCGGAAACAGAAGCCGCTGCTGCTCCGAGGCGTGAAGGTGGTGAAGGTGCTGAAGGCGCGGAAGGTGCGCGTCGTGGCCCACCGGCGGATCGTCGCGCTCCGCCGCGCGAAATCAAGATTGATTGGGCAGGCTTGAAGCGACGAACACGTCAGATCACGCGAATGCCTTTTGCAATTCCCAACTACACCGTAGCCCCTGACAGCCGCACGCTGGTTTTTGTCACAACCGAGCCCGCCGGCCCGGCAACTATTCCGGTGATCTACTCAATTCAAGACGACGGGAGGAGGCTGATGCGGCTCACCTCTGGTCTACCGCCAACCGAAGACGGAGATGGACCGGGCGGTGGCGGTGGAGGTTTTGGGGGCGGCATTGCCGAATTAAACGTGTCGCGCGATGGCCGCACGCTCTTCTTCCGAGAACGTAACGGTGTTTATTCGGTCTCGCTTCCGCCGTCCGTGCCTCCGGGCGCGCCGGCAACTGCCGCCCGCGCAGGCGCAGGCGCGGACGGTGCTCGACGCAGGTTGTCATTCAATGTGAGGGTGCGTGTGGACCGTCCGTCCGAATGGGCGGAGATGTTTGACGACGGCTGGCGCACCATGAAGTATCGCTTCTACGATCCGAAGATGCATGGTTTTGATTGGGACGCCGCGCGTGCGAAGTATCGCCCGCTGGTGGACTATGTAGGCGATCGACAGGAGCTGCTCAACATTCTGAATGAGATGATCGGGGAGCTCAATGCTTCACACACCGGCACGGCGCCTCCACCGCGTGGCCGCGACAATGCCGGCGTTTCCACGGCCCATCTGGGAATCGAGTTGGAACCAGACACTTCCGCCGGCCGTTATCGCGTGACTCACATCTATGAGAATGGACCAGCCGACAAGGATTGGGTCAAGGTTAAGGTAGGCGACTATCTGCTTGCCATTAACGGAAAGCCAGTCAAATCCGGTGACGAATACTGGCAGCTCCTTAACAACCGGCTCAACCGCAAGATCGAAGTCCAGTTCAACAGCAAGCCTTCGGAAGAAGGAGCTTGGCGTACAAGGATTGAAGCGATCACGACCAACGCTTATAGCCAGTTGCGGTATGACCGTTGGGTGAGTGAGCGAAGGAAGAAAGTCGATCAGCTTTCGGGCGGACGCATTGGCTATCTGCACATTCAGGCGATGAACCAGCCCTCGTTGCGGAAGTTTGAAAAGGAGATACGCGAATTTCGCAACAAGGAGGCACTGGTGATCGATCAGCGCTGGAACGGCGGCGGCAATATCGAACAGGAGTTGCTGGCGATCCTGGTGCAGCGCCAGTATCAAGTGTGGCAGCCAAGAGGCACTGAGCCGATGGGCCGTCCATTCGCAGCGTTCTTTGGGCCAAAGGTGGTACTGCAAAACTGGCGGTCAGCCTCAAACGCTGAGATGTTTCCCGCCGGCTTCCGTGCTCTCGGTTTGGGCAAAGTTATCGGCACGCCGACCATGGGTGCGGTTATCGGCACCGGCAGTTATTCCCTAATCGACGGCTCGACTGTGCGTACGCCTGGCGTAGGGGTTTTCCTCGCCGATCCGAAACGCACCAACATGGAAAACAATGGGGTGCAGCCTGACCTGCTGGTCGACAACTCGCCGGAAGACAATCTTGCGGGACGCGACCGACAACTCGAGGCTGCCGTGGAAGAGCTAATGAAGCAACTGCAGGGACCACGGAAGAACCTCGCCAGCGGCGAATAGGGTTGGCTTGATCTTCAAAACTAAAGGCGCCCTTCGGATTCGAAGGGCGCCTTTTTATAGTCTGTATCCATTAAGGGGCAGTAGCCGGACCGTTAGGGAGGGCGTTTCTTACCCGCGCATCCAACGCCCTCCCTGACGGTCGGGCTACCGCCCCGTTGCTGTTGCAAGTCGTCTAGTCTCGACGCGTTCTTCTAAAGCCGGGACAACGACGTCTGTAGCCACCGGCATCAGTTGAATCAAGCGGGATACAACGAACGAAGGAACCAACCCAAATGACCCTCAGGCGCGCGATTTCTCTCTTCCTGATTTGGCTCACAGTCATCTCCTTCCTCCCATTAACGGCGGCGCCTATCGCGCGCGCGCAAGATCCCGCGGGGACAAGTGACGAAGCCAGTGGCCTGCGATTTCGTTTAAGCGAAGGAAGCGAGAAGGTTGAAACAGCAACGCCA
>JBGTCM010000115.1:0-2429 GCA_041748795.1 Pyrinomonadaceae bacterium | reverse complement strand
ACCTTGATCAAATTCCCAAACTTCTCTGTCCAGTCTTTGCCGTTTCGACTCCAGAATCGCACCTCGCCAGCCTGCAAGTGAACGAGCATCCGGTACCCGTCAAACTTCAATTCGTGCAGCCACTGGTCGCCCTCCGGCGCTTCGCTCACCAGTGTTGCTAGTTGAGGCTTAACAAAGGCCGGCATCGCGGTTTTCCGCGCGCCCGGAATCTTTTTAGGATCGATTTTCATAGGTAGTTTACGGGGCAGTAGCCCGACCGTTAGGGAGGGCGTTGTGGGTTGGCGAACGCCCTCCCTACCGGTCGGGCTACTGCCCCCAATGAGTCGTAAGTGTGTCCTACCTTGACCGCTTTTTGAGATCTTTTACGCGTTAGCTCATAGAGGGCACCACTATAACCGACAGACTGGAATGTCTGTTTAACTCCCCAAATGAACTTGTTAGCTCGGTATTTGGCAGTTTACTATTTGCGCAAGCCTTTAGTACTCAGGAATTCTTCCGTCACTTGGTAATTGGGCTAGTGCACCGAACAAGATACCCGCAGGAGGCAATTATGTTGAAGGCAAAAACGAGCTTATTAATGATTCTGTCCCTCGTGCTGTTCGCCGCGGCGGCGATGCCCGCACAGGCACAGGACGCGAACGATAAGGACAACAAAGAGAAAAAGGTTTACACGGGTCCTGCAGTGCTTTGGCGCGCACCCGAAGACATCGAATCCCGAAATCTGCTGGTCGGCGCCGGTGGTGAAGCAATGAAACCTGACCTCTCGCGCGTTACCTTCGTTGAAGTGAAGGAGGGTGGCTGGTCAACCAAATATCGCGTCACCGATGGTAAAGGCAATGAATGGGTAGCGAAACTTAGTAAAGAGGCGCAGCCCGAAACCGCGGCGAATCGTTTGCTTTGGGCCATCGGCTACGAGACGGAGATCGCACACCTGGTTCCCGAGTTGGTTATCCAGGGCAAAGGAACATTTAAGAACGTCAAACTCGAAGCCCGGCCAAACGAGGTTAAGCGCGACGGATACTGGCTGTGGGCCAATAATCCCTTTGTCGGCAAACCGGAGTTCCAGGGTTTGAAGATCATGATGGTGCTCTTCAATAACTGGGACATGAAAGACGATAACAACGCGATTCTTGCAGTCAAGGGTGACACAAATTCCGAACGTCGATTCATTATCAGCGATCTTGGAGCTACCTTCGGAAAAACCGGCGGCCTCATTTCACGGAGCCGTAATAAGCCATCTGATTACGTCAAAGCCGAGTTTGTGAAAGGGGTCAAAGGGAATGTAGTTGACTTTAATTACGGCGGCAAAATGGGCAAGGCATTTGAGGGCATCACCGTTGACGACTCAAAGTGGCTTGCCTCGTGGTTGAGCCGGCTCAGCGACGAACAACTCAAGGACGCTTTTCGCTCCGCTAACTATACTCCGGAAGAAGTTAATCAACTCGCGGCTGCGGTGCGCTCACGCATCAACGCGCTAACAAACCTTTCATCCAGCCGGGCGTCTAACTGAATCGTCCACCAATTCAACAAAAAAGACCGGCTCGCGCCGGTCTTTTTGTTGGACAGACATTCCTGCCTGTCGCTGCTTACGTTGGATTCAAGGTGCGCCGCAGCGGGCATCCACCTCAAGCTCGACAGACAGGAGTGTCTGTAATAATTAGTCCTACTCCGTAACGTCTGGTTCGCCGTCAGTAGCGACTGCCGGAACCAGCGGCTCGCGCACTGGCGGCGCCGGAACGTCATGGCCGCCGACGATATCAGGAAACTCGTCCAGGTCACGCTCGCGCGCCTGATCCATTGATTCGTCGCGGTCGATGTCCACGTTGCGGTAGTACTCCATGCCTGTGCCGGCCGGAATCAACCGTCCCATGATCACGTTCTCTTTCAAACCACGCAGGTAGTCGATACGTCCTGAAATAGCGGCCTCGGTCAGTACGCGCGTGGTCTCCTGGAACGACGCGGCGGAAATAAACGAGTCGGTCGAAAGAGACGCTTTCGTGATTCCGAGCAGCAGCGGTTCGGCTTGTGCAACCTCACCGTCGTTCCCGACAACGCGCTCGTTTTCGTCAGTGAAGCGGAAGCGATCCACCTGCTCCTCGAGCAGGAAGTCCGTATCGCCCACTTCCTTGATTTTCACCCAGCGAAGCATCTGCCGGACGATCACTTCGATGTGCTTGTCGTTGATGTTTACGCCCTGCAGACGATAGACCTCCTGGATCTCGTTAACGAGATACTCCTGGAGGCGCTGCATACCCAGCACGCGCAAAATGTCGTGCGGATTCAAGGGGCCGTCCATCAGTGCCTCGCCGGCACGAACGCGATCGCCTTCCTGCACGTTGATGTGCGTACCGCGCGGGATGTCATACTCGCGCTCCTCGCCATCGTCGCCGGTAATGATCAGTTTGCGTTTGCCCTTGGCGATTGGGCCA
>JBGTCM010000114.1:0-3479 GCA_041748795.1 Pyrinomonadaceae bacterium | reverse complement strand
GCGTATTCGGAGTGGTTGAAGGCCAATTCAAAACGCGCATGAGCAATCCCAACGCCCTCGTCCAAAAGCTCTGGAACTACTGCAACATCCTGCGGGATGACGGTCTGTCCTATGGCGACTACGTCGAGCAGTTGACGTTTCTGCTGTTCCAGAAAATGGCGGATGAACAGTCGCGGCCCCCGTTCAATAAGTAGAAAACGCCTCGCTAGATTCTCGCAACTCTGAAGGAGTTGCGCGGGTTTGCGGTAGCGAAGAGCGGCGCAACTCTTTCAGAGTTACGTCTTCGAAACTGAATCAATGTTCCCAGGGTTGCCCACGATCATGACGACCCTGAACTTCGAAAAGTTTGAGGACGGCTTAGGCTGTTAATTGGTCCCCACTTGGACTAAAATGCCGAGCATGATCCGGAGAGAACAAATCGAAGAACTCCTCAAAATGCCCAGTCGATGAGCGCCGTCGTGTCTTGCAGTTGCTTCAAGCCAGTCTCCGGCGAGACAACGCTGAGACTCCGTTGGTAAACGGAGAACAGCCGTCACCTGGTGCAAAGTGGTTGCTTTCGATGGCGGGACGCTAATTCGGGTGGCCCAGGGAACACTGCCGCTCGCGCTGATGAAATTCTGCGTGCCGAGATGGGCAAGAAGCCGAGTTTGACAAACTAGTGATGGCCGTCCTGCGCGACTCTGGATTCCTGTTAGCCTCGCTCAATTCCTCCGAAGCTGAACATCAGGCAACAATCAAAGTCCTTGAGAGTATTCGCGAGTCGATCGTTCTGCCAGTGCCTGCAATCACCGAGGTTGCCTACCTGCTTAGCGCGCGACATCGGAAACGATGCCACCGCCGACTTCATTTCAAGCCTTGCACATACTGAATTGATTCTCGAAGCTCCCCTCGCGGAAGACTACCCAAGGTCTGCCGAGATTCTTCGCCAATACGCTGATGCCAATTTGGATTTTGTTGACGCTTTGATTGCTGCGACAGCGGAGCGCTTGAATATCAAACGTCTACTGACTCTCGACCGGCGTGACTTTCAGTTGATTCGTCCCAGACACTATGAAGGCTTTGAACTTTTGCCATAAGACCGCACGGTACGACCAACCATAATAAAATTGAGTTTAGGCGACTTACTATTTTCGTCAAGCACGCACTCGCGTGTTTTAGTCTGAAGCAATTCTCGGAGGACCCAACAAATGCCGACTCATGATTACCCGTACAAGAATCTTGTCTTTGAAGGTGGCGGTGTTAAGGGCGTCGCATACGGGGGCGTGTTCGAAATGCTTGAACAAACGGAAATCACGCCCGCAGATTAAGCGAACGTTAATCAGGGTCGGGAACTTCCGCCGAAGCCCGCGGAGCGGCCGTCAGCATAAAGCCTGGGGTGGAGCGTAGCGGAACCCCAGGAACAGACCGTTGAAAAATATTTGGAGTCCGCGAAGCGGCCGATAGCGGAAGCATTTGCGAGTTTTTAGTCGCAGCCTCTATCGCCCGCTCCGCGGGCTCTGGAAATTTTTGTGTAGGCGATCCCGGGGTTCCGCTGCGCTTCACCCCGGGCTTTATGCTGACGGCCGCTCCGCGGGCTTCGGCGGAAGTTCCCGACCCTGATTAACGGCAACGCCCCTGGATCGGGTCTCAATCAACGATTCGCCGACCCTCGATGGGTCGGCGTTCTTTCTTTGGTGACGTCTATTTCGCCCCGATGGGGCGAAAAGGATTTGAGGAGGCGGTAATCCAGGGGTGGCGCGCTACGCGCTTACCCCTGGCTACTTTATGCAACGCCTTCGGCGTTAATTGGTGCGCGCTCCGCGCGGAGGTAATCCAGATGCGGGCGGGCGACGCACCCGGTCCCAGTAAAGAGAGGCTGTTCGATCAGCCAGCCTGCGCTTTGGCCAGTTCGTAGGCGCCGTTCCAGGTGGCCTCGACCTCAGTCTCCGATTTTGTCACGGTCTTGAACGTGCCATCGCCAGTGAGGCCGCTATACCGACCATCCCCGCCGGTGAATTTGAAAGTGCCTTCCACGGTAATCGTGCCATCTGCCGTGGAGACTTCGCCCTCAAATGTTCCAAAGTCTCTGCCACCGTCAGGATGCACGTTGTTGAAGTAACCAGATTGCCGGCCCGCGCCATTGATCAAGTCGTTACTGCCCCAATAACTAATCTTTGAGTTGTCCCACAACGGATCAGTCGAGCGCTGCGTACCGTTAACCTCGGCAATGGCGAGTAGGTGGTTGGGCTGGTCATTCAGCGGTAGTCCAAACTGTTGAGTGACTTTTCCCGAAAAAGATCCTGAGATAGAAGGCATGATGTCTCTCCTTTGTTTTCTTAGGTTGTTTGTCGCACGAGGTTGGTGCATCTTGAACCCTCTGTTTCGAGCGTGTCAATGAACGGTGGGCGGTGAGCAGAGCCTGGCTGATCGCTGGCTCACGGTCGAGTTCCTTGCTCTACCATTGACTGGCCATTGACTGGGGCCATTGACGTGCCATTGACGTATGGGGGAACTTCCTGTACAAGCTGCGGGTCTTTCCAAAATCCCTGGCGATTCTTTCCCGCCCTTTGAAAGGAAATCCCAAATGAAACGCACAATCTTGATTGCGGCGATGCTCCTTGCCGCTTCCAGTTTTACTTTTGGTCAAGCGAATGACGAGCAGGTTATCAGGCAAACACTGACTGACTTAATGAACGCCTTGAGCCGCAACGACGTTGACACGGCAGGGCGCATCTATGCCGACGATTACGTGATCGGTCTCGCCGATGGTAGCAGCACGAGCAAAGCCCAACGACTCAATGCAATCAAATCGGGTGATCTAAAATACGAATCGCTGGTGTTTGATGGGTTGAAGGTTCGGCGATACGGAAATACGGCGGTGGCGAATTATCACGTGACGGGCAAGACACTCACCCGAGCGGGCGAACAACCGGTTAATTCGCAGGCAATGGTTGTGCTGGTCAAGAACGGCGGACGCTGGCAAGTCGTCTCGTCTCAACTGACGGACATCGTCGCGAGTCCATCCAGTCCACCTGACGATAAAACATTGAACCAATTCATGGACGACTACTTCGTGGCGCTGAAGAAGAACTCTGCAGATGCAGTTGAACCTTTCTTTGCAGGTGAATACCTTCGTGTCGGACCCGACGGCTCAACCCTTACTAAAGAACAAGCGGTCGGGGCGATGCGTTCCGGCGACTTGAAATATGAGTCGGTCGTCGCCGAGGGAAGAACATGGCGGACATTCGGTAACGACACCGCAATCGTTACCTCGAAGGCCACGGTCAAAGCCAGCCTCAAAGGGCAAGACATCAGCGGCACTTTCCGGGCTACTACTGTGTTGAGAAGAACAGGAGACCGTTGGGTCATCATCTCAACCCAACTCAGCCCTCTTGCAGCAGAGTAGGCTCTTCGCTACTCCAGTTCGCGAAGCGGACGGAAACACAAAGTCTTCCATCCCGGGCAGAGATGCCTGGCTGGGGTGCGAAGGTTCATGCTGT
>JBGTCM010000113.1:0-4603 GCA_041748795.1 Pyrinomonadaceae bacterium | reverse complement strand
GTTGCCGTTATGCTCGGGTTGGGCTGGGTGCTCGATCGGTGGTTTGGCACAGCGCCCTGGTTATTGATAGCGGGAATCGTGCTGGGGGCGATCGCCGGGTTTTATCAGTTTGTACGTCTGACCTCGAAGCTCTGATCCTGGAGGCTATTTGAGACATCGTGATGTTCAAACCCAGGTCGCATAAGTACAGCACCGCAGCGCCCGTGGAAACCGTAGGTCTTTGCCCCAACGGGGCTACGTCCTAAAGCCCAGGGTTGCCGGGTTTTGACGGCTACCCTGGGAAACGAAGGGAATGAGGATCAACCGCAAAGCGGTTGCGCCCCCGACGCTCCGTCCGAGAATTCACAAAGACCGCAACCGCGTTGCGGTTGAAGAGTTACTCGTCCTCCTTTCCCAGGGTAGCCGTCAAAGCCCGGCAACCCTGGGCTTTAAGCCGCAGCCCCGTTGGGGCAAAGACCAGCAACCAGTTCCGAGTTTCCACCTCGCGGTAGCGGGTGGGTCACCATCGTTTTCGCGCTTCTGAGCCTGCCCACCACCCACCCGCTACCGCGAGGTGGTACTGACTTCATAACGCCATCTCGACAATGGGGCGTTTTCCTGTGTAAAATCGCCAGCTTTACTAATGCAACAAACTCCGGACAATGCAGGCAAGAGGCTGCTTTTTGGAATGCAGAACCTTGATATTCACGGTCGGATTTCGCGCGCCATGATCCTGGCGACGGCGTGCGCGGTCGTGGGCAGTTTGGTGTTCGCAGACTGGCGGATTACCACCGGACTAGTTTTGGGCGGCATTCTTGCCCTGCTCAATCATCGCTGGTTGCGCACTTCGACGGCGGCAGTTTTTAGTGTTCTGGTTGAAGGTGAGAAACCGAAACTAAAGCTGACTCACTATTTCCTGCGCTACATGGTTGTTGGAGGAGTTGTCTTCATTGCATACCAGTTGAATGTAGTTTCATTGCCGGCAACGCTGATTGGGTTGTGTAGTTTTGTTGCGGCAATTTTTGTTGAAGCATTCAGGGAATTCTATTTTGCATTTATCCAACGAGAGGAAATTAATTGATGTTTCTGTTGGCAGAAGCGGGGCAGGCAGAAGCCCATCCAACGCCGATAGTAGTTAAGTTTGTAAATCACTACCTGGGCGAGTGGTTTTACAATCTGCAGATGAAGTCTACCTATAGGTTCTGGACGTGGTTCTTCGCCAAGTTTGGCACCACACCTGAAGCAGTATTTGGTCCATACACTCCGGAGAATGCGATCCCCTGGTACACGGTAATGTTCGTGATTGCCTGTATCTTGAGCGTCGTAATTATCTGGATTTTGAAAGGACGCCTTTCCGACGAGGAACCCGGTTATGGACAGCAAACTCTCGAGTTAGCTGTGCTCGCGGTTCGCGGCATGATCGAGGACATCATTGGCCGGCAGGGAATAAAGTATTTTCCCGTGGTGATGACCTTCGCAGTCGTGATCCTGGTGTCAAACCTGATGGGATTGTTTCCGCTGTTTATGTCACCCACTGCGGCCACCAGCGTCACCTTTGCGCTAGGGATCGCCTCGTTCGTTTACTACAACTACATCGGCATAAAGGAAAATGGTATAGGCGCGCACCTCAAACACTTAGCTGGTCCCATCTGGTGGATCGCGCCGATGATCTTCCTCATTGAGCTGATTAGTAATTTCATCAGGCCGTTCGCACTCGGCATACGTTTGTTCGGAAATATGTTTGCCGACGAGCAGGTGGTTTCAACTGTTGCCGGTCTCAAGCCGGGTATCACCTACTGGTTGCTGCCGATTGTGCTGATGCCGCTGGGCATCTTCGTTGCGTTTATTCAGACTTTTGTTTTCATACTTCTTTCGCAGCTGTATTTAAGCGAAGTGTCACATGGCTCGCACGATGAGCATGAGGGACACAATGAGGGCGCACATCCGGTTGAAACACATCACCCGGAAGACGCGATCCTGGCTACGTCTTGATTTATCTAAACGCGAGTCGAGCGATGCAGGCACCGCGGCTGTGTACGTTGTCTCGCAAGTGAAGGTCGACCCTGGTCGAGCAAACCGAAAATTGCAGCGGGCAAGTCATTGACCCTTGATTAAAAACGCAGGTCTGTTTCGCAGGAGCGCCGTTGTAAGAGGGGCGGTGGATACCGGATGCAGGCGAAATCATATAGCCACGTTGCTTTTTAAAGTTGTTTTCGAGTTCAGTGTCAATTTCTGAGGAAAACCTCTGCAGGAGAGACGAAAATGAGAAAACTAAATTTACTTTTCTTCGCGGTAGTCGGAGTACTGATGACTGCGATGACGGCGTTCGCGCAAGCGCCTACCGCGGCCACTGGTCCTACAGGAGACGGTGACGTTGGTCTGAAAGCAATCGCCGCCGGCGTAGGTTTCGCTATTGCAGTGTTTGGCGGAGCGCTGGGCCAGTCGCGCATCGGCGCGGCCGCGTGCGAAGGCGCGGCGCGGAATCCGGGTGCCGCGGCGAAGATTCAAACCATGATGATTCTGGGACTGGCGCTGATTGAATCTCTAGTTCTATTCGCGCTGGTTATTGTGTTTGTCAAAACCTAGTAGCTGGACTTTAGTTTTCGGGAATGCGAGTGTGGCCTTTGAAGCTATGCTCGCATTTTCGTTTTCTGTCACAACTTTGCCGCTACTAAACTCAATGTGATACGCTGATTTCATTCTCCCGAAAAGGAATCCCCTGAATAAGTTTAGCGAGGACGTTTAGCTGGATGAAAGCTTGTCCCAAGTGTGGAACAGAATATCCGGACACAACCACTCTGTGTCCGTCCGACGGCATTGCCCTGGAAAAAACCGGCGACTCCTTGATCGGTAAAACTCTGGCCGGAAAGTACCGGATCGACGAGCGACTTAGCGAAGGCGGCATGGGCACTGTTTATCGCGGCACTCACGTGTTGATGGACAAGACCGTTGCCGTCAAAGTTCTGCGTCCATCTCTGGCGGCTGACGAAAAAATCGTGGCGCGCTTTTCCCGAGAAGCGCGAGCGGCCTCGAGGATCAATCATCCTCACGCTCTGAGTGTTACGGACTTTGGCGAAAACGAAGACGGCGTGGTCTTCCTGATTATGGAATACCTCAGCGGTCAAACGCTGAAGCAGGTGATCCGAAACGAAGGGCCGATGGCACTGTCTCGAGTAGTCGAGATTATCAAGCAAGTGGGTGGAGCGCTCGACGACGCCCATAGTCAGGGCGTAGTCCACCGCGATCTCAAAAGCGATAACATCATGTTGATTACGGCCACCAGCGCAGATTATGCGAAGGTGCTGGATTTTGGTATCGCCAAGATCAAAGAAGCTGACGGCGATTATGATCCCGGTCTCACGTCTCCCGACCTCGTGATAGGCACCCCGCAATATATGTCGCCTGAGCAATGTTCACAGGCGCCAGACATCGATGCGCGTTCCGACATCTATTCTTTGGGCATCATCATTTTTGAAATGCTGGTAGGGCATGTGCCATTCACGGGGGAATCGCCGACGGTGATCATGCTGAAGCAGATGCAGCATCCGCCACCCTCGCTCACCGATGAGCGAAGTGATGTTCCAACAGCGGTGGCCACGGTTGTTAAGAAAGCTTTGGAGAAGCGGCCGGAACACCGGTACGAGACAGTGGGCGAGTTGGTCGAGGATTTGAGCATCGCTGCGGGGATGGACCAGGCGGCGGTTGCTACTAACGGCGTGCAAGCCAATGGCGCAGCCCCTTTAGTGCCGGAAGACGGTGATGATGACGAAGAGACGCTGGTCCGCCGAAGGTACACAAGGCCAATGCAGCCGGCACTTGCACCGCCACCGGTGGCGGAAGTCTACGAAGAGCCGACACCCCCCCCGCCTCCAGCCTCTGGTTTCAATCCCTGGAAGATTTTGATTCCGTCGGCGGTCGGGCTGCTCCTCATCTTTGGGGTGATCTTCGCTTTTACGAGAAATTCTCAACAACCCACGGAGCTGACGCCGGGTTCGGGCCTGGCAGCCGATCCGAATAGTCAACCGGTAGAAGCGGCATCGGCGCCGACGGGCGCTGCTGAAGTAGGAATTCCCACGGCAGGCGCCGCCAATCAAAACGCCGAGCCTGCCGCCAGTCCGTCTCCGACTGCTTCGCCGGAAGAAGTTGGTAAAGAGTCCGACAATCAGAACGCTAACACCAGCAAGTCCCCGCCCATACCGACACCTACACAGGTGATTGTCGAAGCACCATTACCAACGCCGTCAGCGACTAAACCGCCGGCGCCAAAGCCGACGCTTCCGCCTCCCAGCGCGTCACCGCCCGGTATAGAACCGTAAGATACTTGGTATTACTGCTGGACCATTGGATCTGGTTAGTACTGAGACGTGTGGAAGATCACGAACCGGATTTCAGCCTGAAGGCAGGCTAAAATTCGTCGCTTGCCCTCCCGGCTGTGTGATCCGAAAATCAGGATGCAGTGTGCGCGACCTCAGATATAGCAGTTGTAATCATCTCTATCAGCGGCGCGTCGTCGTCTATCGAGATCCGGATTTCAAGTACGTAGCAAGGAATTAATATATCGAGTGTGCCGAGTTTAGTGGCATCTTTGGCCGTGGTAATTAGGGCTCTTGCTCCACTCGCTTTT
>JBGTCM010000112.1:0-8808 GCA_041748795.1 Pyrinomonadaceae bacterium | reverse complement strand
GAGGGCGCAGTTTGACGCGCCGCCAGCGCCCTCCCTAACGGTCGGGCTACTGCCCCGAAGTCGGCGAGCCAAAGCTTGCACCTTAACTGCATCAATGGGATTTAGAATTGAAGCCTCGAACAAATATCAGACTCGGAGTTGAGAGATTACTTGAACAACCGCATCAATTCTTAGGTGATGCTCGGGTTGGATTAATTTGTAATCAAGCCTCCGTCGATCATGGGTTTCGCCACGTCGCCGATCTCTTTCATGAGCACCCGAGCATTAAACTGCAGGCGCTGTTTGGGCCGCAGCACGGCATCCGCGGTGATTTACAAGACAACATGATTGAAAGTGAACACGCGGTTGACCTTCAAACGGGATTGCCGATTCATTCGCTTTACAGTGAAACTCGAGAGCCAACCGAAGCGATGCTGAAAGACCTTGAAGTGTTGGTCTTTGATATGCAGGACGTAGGCTGCCGCATCTATACGTTTGCCTATACGTTGGCAAACTCGATGGTCGCCGCGCGCAAGTTTGGCAAGAAGGTGCTTGTGTGCGATCGGCCGAATCCAATTAATGGCGTTGACGTCGCAGGAAATGTTCTCGAGCCTGAACAGGCTTCTTTCGTTGGCTTGTTTCCAATCCCGACGCGTCACGGTATGACGCTTGGCGAGCTGGCGAATCTGTTCAACGATCACTTTAAGATCGGCTGCGAGCTGGAAGTCATAAAGATGGAGAACTGGTCGCGAAAACTCTGGTATGACGAGACGGACGGGCCCTGGGTCTTTCCGTCACCAAATATTCCTACGCTGGATTCGGCGACCGTATTTCCCGGGGCGGTCCATTTCGAAGGAACGCAAATATCTGAAGGGCGGGGAACGACTCGGCCGTTTGAATTAATCGGCGCGCCTTATATTGATGGCGAAGAGTACGCGAAGCGTTTGAATGATAAGAAACTGCCGGGCGTCTATTTTCGGAGTTGTATGTTCAGGCCCACGTTTCAGAAGCACGGCAACGTCACTTGTGGCGGCGTCCAGATTCACGTGCTCCATCGAGATGAATTTGAGCCGGTGACTACAGGTCTTACAATGGTTAAAGTAGCTTATGAACTTTACCCCGAAGAGTTTCGTTGGAAAGAGCCGCCTTATGAATACGTCTACGACCGGAATCCTTTCGACGTGATCGCAGGCACTTCGAAGATCAGGAAAGCGATAGAGGGTGGCGGGTCGGTCGAGGATCTTCAGGCGCGTTGGCAAGAGGAACTTGAAACGTTTAAGAAAGTACGCGAAGGTTACCTTCTGTATAAGTAGGACAGACATTCCTGTCTGTCGGAGATTGGGAAGCTAGCTTGTATGAGCTTGCAAAGTCTTTAGTTAAGGTTCGACAGACAGAAATGTCTGTCCTACTTTCCGACAGACAGGAATGTCTGTCCTACTTAATGTGCGGCTTTAGAAGTCGGGGCGCCGACCGTTAAGGTTGAGAATTAGCAATGCAGCGAAGAAAGAACGGCGTGGTTAATGTAATTCTTGAGCATCGAGGAGGACGATTTGAGTAACGTCGACAAAGGTCAGGTCGAAGAAGCAGCGCCAACCCAGGCCTGGCTTATGGGCGCGGCCGGATGGCTCGTTCCCGGAGTGGGCCATTTGCTTCAAGGCAAGTGGGTGCGTGCGCTGTTATTGGGTGGAGCTGTCTGGACGTGTTTCATCGCCGGGCTTTGGATGGGTGGGCACCTTTTTATTGTTAAGTCAGGTGAGGCCGGATCTTCCATGCTATATCAAGTGCCACCGATGGTCGCCAATCTCGGGACCGGCCTGTTGTACCTGATCTGCTGGCTCTTCGATACCGGCTTTTCCGATGATCCTATTAATGCAGCGCGCTCGACTTATGAGTATGGCAATACATTTCTTCTGGTAGCGGGTCTTCTTAACTATCTATGCATGCTCGATGCGTTTGATATTTCCGCAGGGAGGAAGTCATGACACACTTTCTGGTGATGACATCTTTCGCAGCGCTGGCGGCAGTGGTGTTTGGCATCGTCGCAAAGGACAATCAAAGAGAACGCCTGGTTTACGGAGTTAAAGTGTTTGGTGAGTTTCTGGCGATTGGTCTGGTGTTGGGTTGGATTCTCTATTTCCTTCCGTTTTAGTGTGTATTACAGAACCGAGCGCGGTAGCGCCGGATCCCAGAATTTACTTTGAATCGGAAGCATCGACGACAATCTCATAACTCAAAGTAGCCTTTAGCATCCGGCGCTACCGCGCTCGGTTCTGTATCAATCATGGCAGTTGTAGAAACTGAAGCACTGGTTCTAAGGACCTATAACTTTGGAGAGGCGGACAAAATTGTTGTTTGTTTGACGCGCGCCGAGGGCGTTGTGCGGGCTGTTGCCAAAGGATGTCGTAAACTTAAGAGTAGATTTGGAGCATCGCTGGAGCCCTTTACCCTCGTCAAGATCAACTACTATCACAAAGAAAATCAGGAGCTGGTCTCACTAAGACAAACCGAGATTTTAAAGTCCCACTTTGACCTCTCGAGCCAGGCGGAAACGTTAACCGGTCTCGCTTACATGGGCGATTTGGTGATTGAGTTCTCTCCGCCGTACCAACCTCACGAGCTGCTTTTCCGGATGGTCATCGCGTGCCTTGACGCCATTTCCGAATCACAAGCCGATCTTCAAATCATTCTGAGATACTTCGAAGTCTGGTTGTTGAAGCTCGAAGGATACTTGCCGGATATTCGGCATTGCGGCGACTGCCATCGAATGTTCGAAGAGACAGACGTGACCTTTATGGGGACGGATCTCACTCTCCGTTGCAGGGAATGCAGCGCGGGGAGGGGAAACGCCTTATCGCGTACGCTTCAAAAGCAGTTGCGGGCAACCCAACGATTGGCGCCCTACGTCTTTGCTAAAGAATCACGTGAGGTTTCGGCGTCAACCCATCGGGAGATGGCGGAGTTAACCCATCAATTAATTGGCCGGGTACTTGAGAGACAGCCCCGCTTGCGATCCACATTTCAATAAGGCGTTGGTTTGTTTGACAATGACGTGAGACGGAATAGTCAGTACCACCTGCGTTAGAGGGCGGGTTACGTGCGGTGAACCCACCCGCTAACTCAGGTGGTGCCGACGAACATGATCCTTAAGAAGTTAGTTTAAATGTTTATCCGCAGCAAGCTCATACCCCGTTACGTAATCCAGAGCGCGTTGCCCTACGCTGTGTTGTCGGTTGTTTTGCTGACCGCCATCCTCTTTACACAACAGTTTGGCCGGTTTGCGGAAATCGCCATCTACGCGGACGTCCCACTGGCGCTGGCCGGAGAGATAGCAGCCGCGCTCATGCCGGGCGTACTCGTCCTCTCGTTGCCGGTGGCGGTGCTTGCTGGTGTGTTGATTGGCTATTCGCGCATGGGCAGCGACAGTGAAATTGTAGCGATGCGCGCTGCAGGTGTCGGTACCTGGACGCTTTTGTGGCCGGCATTACTGCTGGGTTTGCTCGCCACCTTCGCGGCGACTTTTCTTCACCTGAATGAAGCGCCTCACGCCGCGCGCGACCTGCGAAGGGCGCTGCTGCAGGGCGCGCTCAGAAAACTCGAGTCGCCGGTTGAGCCTCGCACATTCAACACCGAAATTCCTGGTTATGTAATTTACGTAAGAGACGGTGACAAAAGTCAGGGCAGTTGGGCGCGGGTTTTTATCTACGCACAACAGGCGGACGGTTCGACTCGAATAGTGACTGCGAGATCCGGAAGAATTGATACGTCTGGCGACAAATCCGAGCTGGTGTTGAGCGATGCTGCCGCGCTGAAGATACCAGCCGCAGGAAAGGGCGACCCGTCTTACGTGGTCGAGCGCCTGGACCAACTGCGCATTTCGATCGACACGGGCAGGGCCGCCTTAATTGATCGAGTAAACCAGGAGGAACTGAAAGCCGAGGAATTAGATTGGAGTGATTTACGAGCGCAGGCCCGATCAGCATCAATTGACGAGCGCAGGGAAGCCGAGCGGACATTGCATCGCAAGCTAGCGCTATCTGCGGCGCCTTTTGTTTTCGCGCTGTTTGGTGGCTTGTTAGGTTTGCGCATTCGGCGTGGCGGGCGCGGCGCAGGCGTCTTGCTGGTCCTTGGAGTGGTTGTCCTTTACTACCTCGTTTCATTGCTGGGCGAGTCTATGGTTAGAACTAATGCGTTGCCGGCTTATGTGGGCCAATGGATGGCCACCGCGATCATAGTTGTTTTGAGTTTGCTGTTATTAAGGATGAATGCTGGTCCACGGTTTCATTTATTGAAGCGACTGGCAAACAAAACGAACAAACATAATGCGGCAACGACAGCGAAAGGGAAGTCGCACACCCTGGGTGCGGGACGTTCAGGATTCCCCAGCTTGCTCGACACCAGTCTATTCCAGACGCTTACGGCGAGCTTTACCCTCGCATTTATTTCACTCGTTTCTATCTTTGTAATTTTCACGCTCTTTGAGCTATGGCGTTTTATCGGCAGGAACAACGTGGCGACCGCGGTGGTCGCGAAGTACTTGCTTTATCTTCTTCCGCTGGTTGCGGTGGAGCTCTTTCCTGCCACGATGCTGATCACAGTGCTAATCACATACGCGCTGCTGGCACGCCGAAGCGAAGCTATTGCGTGGTGGGCTTCCGGTCAAAGCGTCTACCGGCTGATGTTGCCCGGTCTGTTGTTTGCCGTGGCTGCTGCCGCGGGAACATGGCTGGTGCAGGAGCATCTGATGCCTAAAGCTAATGTAAGACAAGAAGCTTTGCGGGCGCAGATTCGTGGCGGACAGGCGAGAGCCACGACGGGAACAGGCCGTCAATGGCTGGCTTCCGCGGAGACTGGACGATTGTATTCATATGAATTCGATGAGCAGCGTGAGGTTTTGCATGAGCCCACGATTTATGAACTAGACGCCGACAGCGTTCATTTGCGTAAGGTGACGTCCGGGAAACTCGCGGTTTGGGCCGCTCCCGATCAAATGTTACTTAAGGAAGCTGAGACAGTTGCCCTGGAGGGTATGGCTGTCGCGCGGCAGACGGCTCCGGAGGTTCAGTTAAGTGGAGTGGATTCACCACAGGTCTTCAGGCCCACTGTGGACAAGCCTTCGCAGTTGAGTGTGGTCGCGCTTAGCAGCTATCTAAAGGCGGCCAAACAAAGAGGCGTTGACGTTTCTGCGCTCGCAGTCGCGCTACAGCGCAAATATGTAAATCCGTTGAGCGTAGTTGTGATGGCTTTTATTGGAATGCCGCTGGCACTGGCGTTTGGCAGACGTGGAGCGATCGTGGCCCTTTGTATGGCAGTGGGCGTCAGTATTCTTTATTGGGGAATTGGCGGGAGTTTCCAGCAGTTAGGTGGTCATGGGCTGCTGCCGCCGGAGGTTGCGGCGTGGTCGCCGCCAGTGATCTTCGCTGCGGCAGGAACCTATTTTCTTTCGCGAGTGAGGACTTAAAACTGATTGGGGCAGTAGCCCGACCGTTAGGGAGGGCGTAGTTGACGCGCCGCCAACGCCCTCCCTAACGGTCGGGCTACTGCCCCGACGAGTCCGGACAAGCTGGAAACACAGCTCGAACTCTATACAGTTCGAGGTGAAGTGTTTCAGTTCCTGTCTTCCACGTTCCTAAGTGCCGGTTTCCCAGCTGGAGATGTATTCGAGTTGTTCCGCAGTCAGAGTATCGATCGACAACCCCAACGCCTGCAGTTTCAAACTCGCAATCTCAGTATCCACTTCAGCCGGCAGCAAGTGTACGCCCGGAGTGAGCTCGCCTTTTTTCGTCACCAGATACTCAACCGAGAGCGCCTGGTTTGCAAAACTCATATCCATCACGCTGGCCGGGTGGCCCTCAGCTGCCGCCAGATTGATCAAGCGGCCTTCACCCAAAACCATTACACGATTGCCGGATCCCTTGAGCTTGTACTCCTCAACGAACGGCCGAACTGAGGTTGAAGGCGAAGACAACTCTTTGAGCGCGACCAAATTGAGTTCCAGATCGAAGTGGCCGCTGTTACAAACGATCGCGCCGTCCTTCATCTTTTCGAAGTGCTGTCCGTCAATGACGTGGCGATTTCCTGTGACCGTTATGAAGATGTCTCCGATTGAGCATGCTTCAGCCATCGGCATTACACGAAAACCATCCATCACCGCTTCCACAGCTTTGATGGCGTCGACTTCGGTGACGATCACATTCGAGCCCATGCCGCGCGCTCTCAGTGCCACACCCTTGCCGCACCAGCCGTAACCGACAACGACGACATTTCTTCCTGCCAGAAGAATATTCGTGGCGCGGATTATTCCGTCGAGCGTCGATTGGCCTGTACCGTAACGGTTGTCAAAGAAGTGCTTGGTTTGAGCGTTGTTCACGGCGATGGAAGGGAAGGTCAAAACGCCCGCAGTTTCCATGGCCTTGAGCCGTTGAATGCCTGTGGTTGTTTCTTCAGTGGATCCTATAAGCTCTTTAACCTGATCGGCACGTTCCTTTAGCAGCGTTGCAACCACATCGGAGCCGTCGTCGATGATGATCTCCGGACGGGAGTCGAGAGCAATGCGGACGTGACGATTGTAAGTTTCGGTCGACTCGCCTTTAATCGCGTAAACCGGAATTCCCCAATCGGCAACGAGTGAAGCTGCGACGTCGTCCTGGGTGGACAGGGGATTGGAGGCGATCAACACAGATTCCGCGCCGCCTGCCTGAAGCGCGCGTGCAAGATTAGCAGTCTCCGTCGTGATGTGAGCGCACGCAACCAGCCTTACGCCTTTAAGCGGCTTCTCCTCATTAAAGCGCTCGCGAATTAAGCGCAGCACCGGCATCTCGCGCTCGGCCCATTCAATACGCTGCTTGCCTTGCGGGGCCAATCCAATATCTTTAACGTCAAACTCCATCGAAGGTGTAGCACTCATTACGATTGTCCTTTTTGAATTTGTAGGTTGTCCGGCACACTTAGATTGTGAATGTGCTGTCAGTACCGCCAGCGGTACTGACAACCACCTCGACAAAGTGAATCGGCCATTTGTTTAGATTCCAGCGGCAGTACGCAGCGCTTCGGCCTTATCGGTTTTTTCCCAACTAAAGCCGTCTCGTCCAAAGTGGCCATACGCGGCCGTTGCTCTGTAAATGGGACGACGAAGATCGAGCGATTCGATGATTCCGCGCGGCGTGAGCTCAAAATGATCGCGAACTAGATTGGCCAGTGCGGTCTCGGTGATCCGGCTAGTGCCGGCTGTCTCCACATTTACGGAGACCGGATCCGCAACCCCAATTGCATAAGCCAACTGAACCTGACAGCGATCAGCAAGGCCCGCAGCCACGATGTTCTTAGCTACGTAGCGCGCCATGTATGCGGCTGAACGGTCCACTTTCGTCGGGTCCTTACCGGAAAAAGCGCCGCCGCCGTGGGGAGCATAACCTCCGTAGGTGTCGACTATGATCTTCCGGCCGGTCAGCCCGGCATCGCCTTGTGGGCCACCGGTGACGAAACGGCCGGTCGGGTTGATGTGATACTTCGTTTCATCGTCGAGCAACTCGTCAGGGACTGTATGCTTGATAACTTTTTCCTGAATCTCAGCACGCAGTTGTTCGTTCGTTACGTCATGACCATGCTGCGATGAAATAACCACCGCCTCGACACGAAACGGTCTGCCGTCCCGGTACTCAATCGTGACTTGAGACTTGCCATCGGGTCGCAGGTAGGGAAGCTCGCCTGATTTGCGAACTTCCGACAACCGCCGGGCCAGCATGTGGGCCAATTGAATGGGTAACGGCATCAGCTCCGGAGTTTCATTGCAAGCAAAACCAAACATCAAACCCTGGTCGCCGGCGCCTCCGGTATCAACGCCCATTGCGATATCGGGAGACTGTCGATCGATCGCGGACAGGACACTGCACGTATCACAATCGAAACCATACTTGGCGCGGGTATAACCGATTTCCCTTATGGCCTCGCGCGCCACACGGCTGTAGTCAATACGCGCTTCGGTGGTGATTTCGCCGGCGATAACGACCAGGCCAGTGGTCACCAACGTTTCGCAAGCCACGCGTGCTTTGGGATCTTCGGTCAGCGCTGCATCTAAAACTGCATCTGATATTGCGTCGGATATCTTGTCTGGGTGGCCTTCTGTGACAGACTCGGACGTGAAAAGAAAACCTTGTTCGGTACTCAAGCAGACTCCTTCATGGCAGTAGGATAGAGATAAACTTAGGCAAAAGACCGCGTAGTGTAGCGGTCTGGCTTAAAGAGTGTCAAGGAAGGGTGCGTAGTACTGATAGAGGCGCCGTTTAGAATGCGGACTTGTCCGCTGTCGAGGTGCACAAGTGCACCATCTAAACGGGATCCCGGGTATTACTTGACCCATTCCTTCGAAGCGACGGTTGTGAGGGTGGTACTTACCTATGGACAAAAATGAAGTATTAAAGTGGCTGGAGCGGAAGGGAACTCGTAAGTACGTTGAGGGGATGGCGCGATACGGCATTCAAACCGACAAGCGTGTGTTCGGTGTGTCAGTGGGAACTCTGCAGTCGTTCGCAAAGCAACTGGGGAAAGACCACGCGCTCGCCGCAGAGTTGTGGACAAGCGGATGTTACGAAGGGCAGATTTTGGCGACACTTATCGACGACCGCAAGCTTGTAACGCGCAGCCAAATGAACTCATGGGCTGCCGACTTCGACAACTGGGCCATCTGCGACACGGCCTGCTTCCATCTGTTTGACCGCACGCCGTTCGCGTGGCAGAAAGCGCATCAGTGGTCGACGTCCCGCCACGAATTTGTCAAACGTGCCGCTTTCGCGCTGATGGCTGGTCTAACCATCCACGACAAGGCGGCACCCG
>JBGTCM010000111.1:0-5435 GCA_041748795.1 Pyrinomonadaceae bacterium | reverse complement strand
CCAGGCAACGGTTCGCGAGTGAAGACGAAGTAGAGTTTTTCAGCGCCGGTGTTTTGATCGAACGTGAACCAGCGCAATCGTTCTTCGGCGGCCAGGCTCGAGGGAATCTCAAACGGCACGTGGCCTTGAATATAGTTACCCCCTTCGTCCAACTCCGGGTCGGGGTAAATCATTACCGGCTTTCCACCATCGGTTGTGTTGAAGATGTACAGGTAACCATCGGCATTTGTTTCGGCCAACACGCGCACGCGATCGCCTTTGCGAAACTCGCGCGATGGATCCGTTCGCACAGCCAGTCCATTTGAGTCACGCATGAACAGCGTCAAACCTAAACCGATGCGTGGCTTCGCTGTGTTCACCGGAGTGACTGTAGTCGGGTTATCCGCCGGCGTCGTGACCGGCTTCACAACCGGTGCCGGCTTCGGACGGCGTCTGCTCGGTTTCTTTGCGGGTGTTGTTTTTGGTGACGTCTTTGGACGCGTGGTAAGAAACGCGCCGCGGACGTCTTCGTCCTGCTGGGCGACTATCTGGGGCGCACCAAACGCTGCCAAAGTTAATAACAGACCTGCGAATGTGATTTTTGTTCTCATTGCATAAACCTTTTCTGCAAGCTCACAATTGTTGTGTCATGAAGTCAGTACCACCTCGCGGTAGCGGGTGGGTGCGGTTAGACATATCGATCTCTACGCGAGCGAGACCCACCCGCTACCGCGAGGTGGTACTGACCTCATGTCACTCAGATTAATCTCACTGATGTTTAATTCGCACATCAAAAATGACCGGCGCTCCCGGTTCCTTCGGTTGGGGCACTTTCACCAGCATTGTGGGCCCGTCTGCATCCTGGTTATCAACGTCCCTAATTGGCGCCCCTATCTTGTAACGCGTAATAAAGTCGTCAAACTGCGCACGTTCTGTTTCACTTAGCGGTTTACCGGTGGCCTCCTCACGTAAAAATGCGAGGGACGTCAACGGTTGGGGCGAAAAAATTATTGTGTAATCCTCAGTGCCCGCCTTCTTGTCCAGTTCCAACCAATGTTCGAGCCCGTTGGGAAAGCTGAAATCGCTATCCTTCGTAACCTGATTGCTGTCCAACCCCGAAAGCGCAGCGGGCTTTTCCGTCAAAAAAGCGGTGGGCTTACTCCCGTCGCCTGGGCCGACGATGTAAAGGTAACCATTCTCTCGAGTCTTAAAATGAAACTTGAACGCCTGCCCTGACTTCAACCGAAGCGAATCTGCCACACGTGTCGGCTCCGCAACCGAAGCGTTGGGCAAAACTTCCAGCCAGTAACGGCCGAATTCGATGGTGGCGTTCGCTGTCGATGAGCCCGCCGTTGTACCGGTTCCCGCTGTCGTTCCATTAGCATTTACATCAGGCTTGTCATTGAACCAATTGAACGCCAGGAATCCGCCAACTGCGACGACGCCCAGGATCAGAACCACCGCGCCGGCGCCGACTAGGGCGAACGACTTTCCACGCGATTTCGCGGGCGCGGCGGGTTGCCGCTGAACTGTGACACTGGATGACATGTCATCCACGGGTGCAAACGCCGGCACAGCTGCGTGCGGCTGAGCAGCACCAGCGGCGCGGTTCGCCTGCGGAGATGTGCCAGGTGAGCCGGCGCTTACCGGACCTGTGCCGAGAGCTTCCGATGTGACGATCGTCGCAGCGGTTACATCGGATTGAGTACCTATCGGCGCCGGTATTTCGTTTGTGTTTCCGGAGCCCGTTTGCGGAGCAGGAACAACAAGTGTGGCGCCAGGCGATGCCGGCACATCACCAACGGCGGCCAGCAACTCCCCCGCTAACTGGCCGGCTGTTAGTTGGCGATCGTTCCTGTCCTTCGCTATCGCGCGGGTGATTGCGTCGCTGAAAGCGCCGGACACGTCAGGCATGACTTCCCGCAAAGGCGCCGGATGAACCGCCAGATGCTCGCGCCTCAACTCGTGAAGCGTTCCGCCGGCATAAGCTCGCTTGCCGGTAATCATCTGGTAAACCACCAACCCCAGACTATAAATATCGGCGCGCCCGTCTATTTCAAAATTGCCATCGCGCGACATTTCGCCCCACTGTTCAGGCGACATGTAATAAGGCGTACCGAGCACCTGACCGGCCATTGTTAGTTCCGTGGTTCCGCTGTTCTCGTTCCCTGCGATCTCGCGCATCTTCGCGATGCCCAAATCGAGCAACTTAACCGACGAGGCTCCCCCCGACTTTCCGATCATGATGTTCTCGGGTTTCAGGTCGCGGTGAACGACTCCCATTTCATGTGCTGTGTTTAGCACGCTCAGGATCGGATTCAGAATTTCCAGCGCTTCAGAAGGACTGAAGCGGCCACGTTTCTTTAACTCGGCGTCGAGCGTGTGACCTTCAACGTATTCCATCACCATGTAGATGGTGCCGTCGGATGAAGTTCGCAAGTCGTAAACTGTGACAGCGTTCGGGTGGCGAAAACGCCGGGCCGCCTGACCTTCGCGCCTGAATCGTCGCAGCCACTCGGCGTTGTTGCGTACCTCGGGTGGGAGAATTTTTATGGCGACGCGATCGCCGAGAAGAATGTGACGCGCCAGGTAAACGGCGCCCATGCCGCCTTTGCCAAGCAGCGATTCGATGCTGTATTGCCCGTCGAGTACCGTTCCTACCAGGGATGAGGGATCATCTTCCAGAACTTCACCGTCAACGGGACAGAAGCTCACACCATCTTCGTATTTTGACTTGCAGACGGAGCAGTGTTTCATTTGACTCTGATTGCGATGAGAGACATCCAGCTTGAAGTTTTACGCGGTAAACGCCATCAGGCGGTTTCGTCGGTTAATGCTCGTAATCGGAAACATCGAAGGCAGTAAGTCTAACACATACTCCTCACCCGTTTAGAATGCGGACTTGTCCGCCCCCGGGTATTCGTTTAAATGGCTGACTTGTCCGCGCCTGGGCGGACACAAGTGCCCAATTTAAACCTTTTCAAGGAGTACCGCGGCGGCTTCGCCGCATTCCGTGCGGTAAGGCTCTGCCTTACCGAGGGACTTTGTAAACTTTGAGGCTCTGCCTCTGAGGGTTACTCGGAGGCACAGCCTCTAAAAAGGTCAGGTCGAACTGGACGGTAAGGCATAGCCTTACCGCACGGAAGGCGGCCAAGCCGCGTTGGCGAAACGGTATTGGGCATACCCTTGCTACGAATAAATGCGACGCACGTACTCTTCCACCATGCGGTCGCTGTTGAATTCAGGGGCGAGAGTCGCGATGGAGTGTTTCATCATCGCGATCCACTTACGTGGCAGGCCGTTCTGGTCACGATCGTAGTAGAGAGGTACGACCTCGCGTTCCAGCACTGTGTAGAGCGATTCAGCATCACCGGCATCCACGTTTGCGTCGCCGGTTACGTCTCGACCGATCGCGAATCCATTTTGACCGTCGTAACCCTCCATCCACCAGCCATCGAGTATGGAGAGATTCAGCCCGCCATTCATCGCTACCTTCTCACCGCTGGTACCCGAAGCCTCGAGCGGCCGGCGCGGCACGTTCAACCAGACGTCAACCGATTGTACGAGCTGTCGCGCAATCTCATGATCGTAGTCTTCCAGAAATACCGCTCGATCGCGCACTGCCGGGTCATACTTCCATTTAGCAACCTGTTGAAGGACTACCTTTGATTCACCATCCTGCGGATGCGCCTTGCCGGCAAACACAAACTGCACCGGCCGCTGTTCATGGTTAATGATTCGTAATAAACGCGCCGGGTCCGTCAGCAATAAATTCCAGCGCTTGTAACCGGCCACCCGTCTGGCAAACCCGATCGTAAGCACTTCGGGATCGAAGATCGTCCGCGCCGATTCCGTATATTCCGCAGTTTCGGCTCGATTCAGCCGCGACAAAAATGAGCGTTCACGAATAAAGGCCACCAGGCGCCGTTTTAGAAGTGAATGCGCCGCCCAGAGCTCTTCATCGGAAATCCGTGCGATGGATTGCGGCCATTTGCTCCGGTCACGCAAAAGTGTCTGCCAACTCTCACCCACATATTTCTTGAAGAGTGTCTGGATCAACGGCGCGGCCCAGGTGGGCACGTGCACGCCGTTTGTTACGTGAGTAATCGCAATTTTTTCGACCGTCTCCCCCGGCCAAAGCTTTTGCCAGAGGGCGCGGGAAACTTCTCCGTGCTTTTTGCTGACGCCGTTTGTAGATCGACACATTCTGATTGCCAGCGGAGTCAATCCAAACGGTTCGAGCCGGTTCATTGGATCCGTGCGGCCCAGCGCGACAAACTCGCCATGAGTCAACCCCAACTCTTTTTCGAAGCCTGGGCCAAACGATCGCTCCAACAGTGACACATCGAATTCATCGTTGCCGGCTGCCACCGGAGTATGCGTAGTGAATACGCAACGCTGTTTCACCGTTTTAGCAGCGTCGGCAAAACTTATCTTTTTGGCTGTCGTCAACTCCCGCGCTAACTCCAGCGTCAGAAACGCGGAGTGGCCTTCGTTCAGATGAAAGACACTGGGGTCGATCTTGAGTCTTCGCAGCAGCCGGACGCCGCCAATACCCAACAGCATCTCCTGAACGATGCGCGTTTCGCGATCGCCGCCGTACAAATGTGCGGTCACCCAGCGATCGGTTTCTTCGTTGTCGGAAATGTTTGTATCCAGCAGGTATAGCGCAAGCCGGCCTACGTCCACACGCCAAACCTGGGCCCGCACGATCCGTTCGCGAATCAACACCTCAACCAGTAACGGCTGACCGTCGTCACTTTTCACTTGATGAAGCGGCAACTCGTCCGGATCGGTCTCGCCATATCGTTCTTCCTGCCATCCTTCGCGACTTAAGCGTTGGCGAAAGTAGCCGTAGTGATAAAGGAGTCCGACGGCGACAAGCGGCACGCCAAGGTCGCTCGCAGACTTGAGATGGTCGCCGGCTAAAACTCCGAGCCCGCCGGAATAAAGCGGAAGAGAATTGTGAATTCCATACTCCGCACAGAAGTAGGCCACGGGATGTTCTGTGTTTATCGTTCCCCAGTTGTTCGCCAGAGTCGCCGCCTCGCTCATGTATCGATCGTAAGAGGCTATGAGCTGGTTGATGCGTTCCAGGTAGGCTGGATCTGTTGCCATCTGCGCCAGTCGAAATTCAGAAACGCGAGCCAGGAGCAGTCGAGGGTTGTGTTCACAGTCATTCCAAAGATCGGCATCGAGATCGCGAAAGACTCCGGTCCCGTCCGTGGCCCAGCTCCACCAATAATTCCAGGAGAGTTGTTCGAGAGCTTGTAAGGGAAACGGAAGAGTTGGACGTTCGGTCAGGCGTTTCTTTGGTTCGATGATTTCAATCATTTGAAGTGTACAACACGTATACCTGCCCCGAATGATGCAGTTGATTGCGTGTCTTGTCGAGTTAGTTTCGCTTCAAAACAAAGCGGTTCTTATAACACAACTGCGTTGGTTAACTGAATTGA
>JBGTCM010000110.1:0-10807 GCA_041748795.1 Pyrinomonadaceae bacterium | reverse complement strand
TCGTATCGCATCAATTTCCAATCCTTCAGTCACGCAGCTTCGTCGACAAGCCATACGGGTCTCACATCCTCACGCAAACCTGTTGCGAGGTTTATCTTTTCAGGTGGAGTGCCGCCGGCCGCTTTATTTGAAAAGAGAAGTGTCTTGTAAAGCAAACTGTTAGTTTGCTTATGCGGGGTTACCTCTTAGGTTGAGCTTTGGTATCAACCAGCAAACTAACAGTTTGCTTTACCCTACCTTGACAGTTTTCGTTAATTTTCGCTAATCTTCACTGGCGACGTTATTTCACCATCAAAGGCATGGAAAACAGCGATGTTTGCGGGCATCTATGGTCAGCGGCTCCCGGCGGAAGTGTCTTTGGAGAACTTCGCTTACGCATTTTCACCGGTGGTCGAAGAGACGGCCGTCGATACGGTGGTGATAGATGTTGAAGGGTGCGAACTGCTGTTTGGCTCGGCCTACGAACTGGCTAAAGAGATCTCCAAATGCGCTTCACGAACGAAGGATGTGGGAGGCCTGGAATCCAAAGTGAACGTGGCGCTGGCCGCCAACCCCGACACGGCTATTCACGCCGCCCGCTTCTGCAAAGGGATTACTTTTACTGCTCCCGGCGAAGAACTCACTGGCCTCGGCGACCTGCCTCTCAACGTTCTTCAATACTCGCTGGTGGGAATTGAAGAACCTCGCGCAAACGAAATTCTTGAAACATTAAACCTCTGGGGTGTGCGCACCTTTAAAGAGTTTGCCGAGCTGCCTCTCGCCGGAGTTTCCGAACGTCTGGGCCAGGAGGGATTAAAGCTCCAGCAACTGGCAGCCGGAAAAACCAGCCGGCACTTAAAACTTAAACAGCCGTCGCCGGTATTTCAAAGTTCAATCGAGCTCGAGTATCCAGTCGCACAACTTGAAGGCCTGTCTTTCATTTTTGCCAGACTGCTGAACCAGATCTGCGCGAGTTTGAATGCCTACGCACTTGCCACTAATGCTATTGAGGTTGATTTGAAGCTGGAACGAGGCGCGAACCACGAACTCAAATTGAACCTGCCTTATCCAATGCGCGATCACAAAGTGTTTCTGAAGCTTCTATTACTCGACACGGAAATGCATCCCCCGCCGTCTGCCGTAGTGGCAGTCAACATAACTTGTGAACCTGTGAAGCCACGCTTGTTGCAGACGGGTCTGTTCATTCCTCTGGCGCCTGAACCGGAGAAGTTGGAACTAACACTTGCACGACTCGGAAAGCTTCTGGGCGCGGAAAACATTGGATCGCCGGAGTTATTGGACACGCACCGCCCCGATGCTTTTCGGATGCAGAGATTTGTCTTGAAGGAAGTGAAGCGGAAGAAAGGTAAAGGGCGGGTTGGAAGCAAACAGCAGACAGCAAACAGCCGACAGCAGGAAGCGATTACTCCGCAATCTGTAATTCGCGATCCGAAATCCGTACTGGGCTTTCGCGTTTTTCGGCCGCCGTTGCGGGCGCTGGTGCAGGCCGAAAGAGGTTACCCGACAGAAATTAGCGCCTGGGATAAAACCAGAAGTGTTCACGGAAAGGTGGTTGGCGTGGCTGGTCCATGGCGCACGACCGGCGACTGGTGGCGTACCGACGGGTGGGCCAGAGATGAATGGGACGTGGCGGTGGAATCCGGCTTACAACTACAAGTGTTGTATCGCATTTATCGTGAGCTGAGTAGTGGGACATGGTTTGTGCAGGGGAGTTATGACTGAGGGGGACATCCGCAGATTACGCAGATTACGCAGGTTTTCAAAATCATTAAACAGTAGGAGTTTAAGTCCTTCCCAGCAGCTCTGTAGGTTTTGAATCCGTGTAATCTGCGTAATCTGCGGATGATCGAAATGAATTACATCGAGCTACATGCCCGCTCCGCTTTCAGTTTTCTCGAAGGCGCGTCAGTCCCGGAGGAACTAATTGCGGCGGCGCAGGTGCTGGAGATGCCGGCAATGGCGCTGCTCGATCGAGATGGCCTTTATGGCAGTCCGCGCTTTCATCTCGCGGCGGTAAAAAATGGCATCAAGGCGCATATCGGGGCGGAAATCACCGTAGTCCAAAGTCAGAACTTAGTCCAAAGTCCAGTGTCCAAAGTCCAAAGTCCGGGCAGGGATGCGGATGCAGCAGGACTTTCAGGCACTAATAGGCAAGGTCAAAGATCGGACATTGGACATTGGACGTTGGACGTTGGACAAAAACACTCAACCCCCTCGAAGGAAACCTTTTCAATACCCGTCCTGGTGCGCAACCGCACGGGCTATCAAAACCTCTGCCGGTTAATCACCTTGATGAAGTTGCGCGTGCCCAAGCATGCGAAGCCGGGTGAGTGTGCAGTGACGGCGGAAGAATTGGCCGAGCATGCCGAAGGGTTGATCTGTTTGACGGGAGCAGATGATGGACCACTCGCAAAAGCATTTCACGTGAGAGACGCAGAGAGCACAGAGAAAGCGCAGAGAGCTGCAGAATCACTTGTCGAGTTGTTTGGTAAGGGAAATGTTTATGCCGAGCTACAAAGGCATTTTCACCGGGATGAAGAGGCGCGCAACCAGGCCGTGATTGAAATTGCCGGCCGACTGGATTTGCCGTTGCTGGCCACTAATGGCGTTTGTCATGCCAGCCGCGTTCAGCGCGAGGTGTCAGATGTTTTTACCTGCATTCGAAATCACGTCCGCCTGGAAACTGCAGGTCAGCTACTCGCCCGGAATTCCGAGCGATATCTCAAATCAGCAAAGATGATGCACAAACTCTTTGCCGATCTGCCGGAAGCCATTCACCACACGGTCGAGCTTTCTTCACGGCTGGAATTTACTCTGAAAGATCTTGGTTACGAGTTTCCGAAATATCCCGTCCCGCACGGTCAGACGATGACGTCGTTTCTACGACAACGCACGGAGGAGGGCGCGCGTCTTCGTTATCCCGGCACGAGATACGAGCAGTCGCGCCCACAAATAGAAAGAGAGTTGCGACTGATCGAGAAACTAAAACTCGAAGGTTATTTCCTGATCGTCTGGGACATTGTCGAGTTTTGCCGTCGGCAGGGGATCTTGATCCAGGGGCGTGGCTCGGCGGCCAACAGCGCAGTTTGTTACAGCCTGGGAATTACCGCCGTCGATCCCATCGGTATGGAGTTGTTGTTTGAACGTTTTCTTTCCGAAGAACGTGGCGAATGGCCGGACATCGATCTGGATCTTCCCAGTGGCGACCAGCGCGAGCGTGCAATTCAATACGTCTATGAACGTTATGGAAAACTTGGCGCGGCCATGACGGCAAACGTGATCACCTATCGGGGCCGTTCGGCTGCGCGTGAAGTGGGAAAAGTTTTAGGTTTCGATGATGAGACACTCGGCCGTCTGTCGGGACTGGTCCATACATGGGAATGGAAAGATCCAAAGGATTCAACTGAACGCCAGTTTCGCGATGCCAACCTGGATTTAAGAAACCCACGAATCAAAAAATTCTTTCAGCTTTATCAACAAGTGCAGGACCTGCCGCGTCACCTGGGCCAGCACTCCGGCGGCATGGTTATTTGTCAGGGCCAGCTCAGTTCGGTGGTGCCGCTCGAGCCGGCAGCCATGCCGGGGCGGGTAGTAGTGCAATGGGACAAAGAGGATTGTGCCGACCTGGGATTAATTAAGGTTGATTTATTAGGTCTGGGAATGATGGCGGTGCTCGAAGAATCGATTCAACTGATTCGAGATTCTTACAAGGAAGAAGTGGATCTGGCCCACCTGCCGCAGGATGACCCGGCGGTTTATGCGGCCTTGCAAAAGGCCGACACGATTGGAATGTTTCAGGTGGAGAGCCGGGCGCAAATGTCATGTTTGCCGCGGCTCCGGCCAGTGAAGTTTTACGACATTGTGGTGCAGGTGGCAATTATTCGTCCGGGTCCTATTGTCGGCAACATGGTCCATCCTTATTTGAGACGGCGGATGGGCCGCGAACCGGTCGTCTATGCGCATCCTTCTTTGGAACCGGTGCTGCGTCGCACGCTGGGCGTGCCGCTATTTCAGGAGCAACTATTAAAGATGGCCATGAACTGCGCAGACTTCTCGGGCGGTGAAGCGGAGGAGCTGCGGCGCGCCTTTGGATTCAAGCGCTCGGAAGCGCGCATGAGGGAAATAGAAATAAAACTGCGCCGCGGTATGGCGAATAAAGGCATCACTAAAAGGGCACAGGAGGAGATCGTGCAGGCGATTACATCGTTTGCTCTATATGGCTTTCCCGAGTCACACGCGGCCAGTTTTGCTTTGATCGCTTACGCCAGCGCCTATCTGAAGTGTCATTACCTGGCGGCGTTTACCGCGGCGATTTTGAACAACCAGCCGATGGGTTTCTATCAACCGTTTACCCTCGTCAAGGATGCGCAGCGTCATGGATTGAAAGTGTTGCCCGTGGATGTGACGCAATCGGATTGGTGGTGCACGATTGAAGAAGAGGAGACTGGTCCAAAGTCCAATTTCCAAAGTCCAAAGTCGGAAAAACAAGAAGGTCCTACCACTGATGATCAACATCCAGTGGTTCAGGCCTCTAACAATAGACAGACTTTGGACATTCGACATTGGACTTTGGACTCGCATCTTGCAATGCGTCTCGGCTTGCGATACGTGAAAGGTCTAAGTGAACAGTCGGGTCAGGCAATTGTGAGTGCTCGTGCCGAGTCGCCGTTTACGAGTATCGATGATCTACGCCAGCGTGTGCCGGAGTTGCGTAAGGATGAAATGAGAAAGCTGGCGTCGGTGGGTGCGTTGAATTACATCCAGGAACGTAGTCCAAAGTCCAAAGTCCAAAGTCCAGAACGGAGTCCAAAGTCCAAAGTCCAAAGTCCAAAGTCGAAAAAGCAGGAGAGTCCTGAGAGAGAGGCCCATCCAATATTGCAAGCTCCTGTCGAGAGACAGACTTTGGACTTTGGACTTTGGACTTTGGACAAGGCCGTTAACCGTCGCGACGCTTTATGGCAGGTTGAACGAGTGGTGCGGCCGGCTGGAGAACTTTATGAAGAATTGCATGAGCAGGACGGCAATTCGCCTCTGTCTCCAATGACGCGTCCTGAAAGAATGGATGCAGATTTTCGTGGCACAGGGTTAACGATTGGTCATCATCCGGTTGCTTATCATCGTGGTGAACTCAGTAAGTTGGGCGCCTGCCGGGCGATAGATATTCAATACCTAAGTGATGGAAGCAGGATTAAAGTTGGCGGCTGGGTGATTGTGCGGCAGCGGCCCGGGACTGCCAAAGGATTTGTGTTCCTGACAATGGAAGACGAGACCGGCGTGGCCAACGTCATCATCACGCCGCAGCTGTTTGATAAAAACCGTCTGGCGCTGGTGGACCACCCGTTCCTTTTAATTGAAGGCACCTTACAAAATCAGGACAATGTGGTTTCTGTAAAAGCAAAAAGAATTCAGCCGCTTTCGTTTAAAGCAGCCGCGCCACCATCGCATGATTTCCATTGAGCGGTGAGTAGTTCTCCGCAGCAGGCCCGAAGGGCCGAGAGTGAATAGCCACGCCCGTAAGGGCGTGGTGACGGCAAATCTCGGTATAGGCCCAAAGGGCCGACACTCACCTCCATTCTGTCGGCGCTTCGCGCCTTAGACATCAAGTGAGCTCGTGATCCACGCCCTGACGGACGTGGCTATTGACTGACTGCCCTTCGGGCCTATCGCCCGCCGACGTAAAACTCCCTTGCATGCTTCGCGGAATTAAGTAAACTTCGCGTTGAAATGTCGAAATCGCTCATCGGCGATGGAGTATTGGCCCCGATGACCGAGGGCCAGGCGGTCAGTCCTGCGCCCGCACCTGAGAGTCGCGCCGAAGAGATAAACGATCTTCTGCATCAGATTTCAGAACAGCTGGTTTCATCGAATCCTGTGGTCGTTGAAGTACCATTGGACCAGCAACACGGTTTCGAAAGTGAGCCGGTTGGACCACCGCCGGTTGTTGAAAGCAAGCGGGAGGTTGCCCCACGCGTGCGCAGAAAACCGAAAAAGCGCGCACTGGCTCCCACGGTCAAGCAGAGGTTTGGTTTGCCGGAAGGCTTCGTGCCGCGCTGGCAACGCTACGAGCGAGGCATCCTTCTGGAGTTGAATGTTTACAAGCTTCCGGACGACCGAGAGTTTCTTCCGTGTCGCCCGAGCGGCACACTGGGCGCGCAACGACACTTGTATGCCTTGCTTTCCATCGAGCAGTATCTGAACAAGAAGAGAGGATCGGTCTATATCCGCAACGACGGCCGGATCTTCGATTACAGTGTGGACAATGGCATACCGACCGGTGACATTTTCGATACCGGCTATACGATCTACGACCTGGAACGCACCGGTCGATACGCGCCGTCGCTTGATAAGAAGAAGAAGAGCCGCGAGCCCGCAAAATACCGCCGCGCCGCCAACGCTGGTTAACAGAGTAACGCAATCTGTTAGATTGCGGACCGAGTGCCTCAGGCCCCTGACGTTTATCTAACCAACGATCCGCAAACTAACAGTTGCGTTACAACCAAAACCACCGGGTATCGAAATATACATGTCAGACAACGACGCCATAAACTCACCACGCTTTGATCGCAGACCGTGGGGCACCTTTACCGTGCTCGATGAAGGAGACGGTTTTAAAGTCAAACGGATCGAAGTGCTGCCGGGCAAGCGTTTGAGTTATCAGAAGCATGCGCAACGGGCCGAACATTGGATGGTGGTGAAGGGAACCGCAAAGGTTACGCTCGACGACCGCGACGTGCTGGTCGAAGCCGGGCAGGCAATCGATATAGCTGTGGGTGCGGCTCACCGAGTCGAGAATCCTGGCACCGAACCGTTGGTTTTCATTGAAGTGCAGAGGGGTGGCTACTTAGGCGAAGACGATATAGTACGTTTGCAGGATGACTTCGGAAGAGAATGATGAATGATGAATAGTGGCGCTTGAGTCAAAGCTTTGTGTGATGCTTGAAGCGTAAGGCAATTCATCATTCATCCCCCGTCATTCATCATTACTATTGGGACGATCCACTAAACACACGAACCTTCACGAAAAGAACGAGAGCGAGTGAATGACCGAATAGGCCGTTTGGAACGGGCACTTGTGCCCAACGCTGCGGCGGACAAGTCCGCATTCTAAACGGAGTCGAACAATACGGTAGAGAAGCATCCACATGTCAGACTCCGAAGCACAACCAGTCAACGCAGCATCTTCAGACTCCGCGACCGATCCCGAATCTGACGACGATCAGCAGAGTTTGTGGAGTGCCATCCGCGAGTCGCTTCGCGGCACACACCGCGACTACACCAAAGGACCAATCGGCCGGGCCATCATCCTTTTGGCAGTGCCAATGGTGCTCGAGATGTGTATGGAGAGCGTGTTCGCCGTGGTCGATATTTTCTGGGTGGCCCACCTGGGCGCAGATGCGGTGGCCACCGTGGGACTGACCGAGTCGTTGTTGACGGTCATGTACGCCGTGGCTATTGGGTTGGGCATCGGGGCGACCGCTATGGTGGCGCGGCGTGTTGGTGAAAAAAATCCTGAAGGCGCCGCGCGGGCCGCGGTGCAGGCAATTGCACTCGGCCTGATTGTTTCAGTGGTTGTAGCGATCGTCGGCGTATTGTTTGCCGACAAGCTGCTGGCCTTGATGGGTGCGTCGCCATGGGTGCTCGAGCATGGCTCGGGGTTCACCAAGATCATGTTGGGGGGAAACGCGACGATCCTCCTGCTGTTTCTGATCAACGCGATCTTTCGCGGCGCCGGCGATGCGGCAATCGCAATGCGTGTGCTGTGGATGGCCAACGCGATCAATATCGTGCTGGGGCCATGCTTCATTTTCGGCCTGGGACCATTCCCGGAGATGGGTGTCGCAGGCGCCGCAGTCGCCACGAATATCGGACGTGGCACAGGTGTGCTTTATGCCTTCAGCAGATTGATCCGATCAGGCGGACGCTTTGATATCAGAAAGCATCACCTGAAACTCGAGCCGGCGATTATGGCGCGGTTGTTACGGCTTTCAGCCACTGCCACGTTTCAGGTGTTTATCGGTATGGCAAGCTGGATTGGTTTGATTCGAATCATCTCCAGCTTCGGCAGCAATGCAGTTGCGGGCTACACGATCGGTATTCGAGTAATTATCTTCGCGCTATTGCCCTCGTGGGGTATGGCTAACGCAGCGGCGACGATGGTGGGCCAGGCGTTGGGGGCCGGAAAGCCCGAGCGCGCTGAAAAGGCTGTTTGGCGAGCAGGCTTCTACAACATGATCTGTCTCGGCACAGTGGGGTTGATCTTTGTTCTCTTCGCGCGCCAAATCATTCACCTGTTCACCGATGATCCGAATGTTGTTCCATATGGAGTGGACTGCTTGAGGATCGTCGCCTGCGGATTTCTTTTTTACGCTTACGGCATGGTGCTGACGCAGTCATTCAACGGCGCCGGCGACACCTGGACGCCGACCATCATCAACCTATTCGTCTTCTGGGTATGGGAACTGCCGCTGGCTTATGTGCTGGCGATCGTGTTTGGCTTTGGCCCACGCGGCGTGTTCCTGGCAATGTTGATAGCTTTCTCTACGCTCGCGTTTATTAGTGCGATCGTTTTTCGCCGGGGCAAGTGGAAGAAGAAACTTGTGTGAGCGATTGAAAGGGGCAGTAGCCCGAGCGTAAGGGAGGGCACCTGTGCCTTACGCCCCCTGACGGTCGGGCTACTGCCCCGGGAAGTGAAGCACACTCGCGGCTCGCCCCGCGTTAGTTCATCGCCAGAGTTTCTCGTTGTCTACAATCGGTAACGCCAAATTTTCCCCCTAAACTCTGCAATCAATTACAGAACCCAGCGCGGTAGCGCGGGATCCTTTAGGCTACTGAGAAACCAAATACTCAAGGTGGTACTGCTCAATGCTTCCAGCATCCCGCGCTACCGCGCTGGGTTCTGTAATTGATCCGCGACACCGCATCAGTACTTAAACGAGCTCGAAGCGAAAGCCCACCGCTTCCGCGCAGAATAAAACCACTCCACTTTACTTTGGTTACAGTCGCTGATGTTAGACTAAGCGGTTAAACCATGAAGCCGATTATCATGAAATTCGGAGGGACGTCCGTGGAAGGCGCTACTGCCTTTCAGACGGCCGCAAGGATCGTCTCGGAGCGGGTTGCTCTGCGGCCGGTCGTTGTCGTATCCGCCATGGCTGGTTTCACTGATGCGTTATTGGGTAGCGTGAACGAAGCTGCAACGGTAGGCCCGGCCGGCGCTCTGGCCAATCTCGACAAACATTTCGATCGGCACGCGCGAGTTATCGAGTCGCTACTGTCGCGGCAGGCACCTCGTCTGCATGAGTTAGTAAAACAAAGCCGGTATGACATCAGCGAGCTATTGAAAGCGGTCGAAGAAGGCAAACGGAATCGTAAAGCTATCGAAGACGCGGTAGTTTCTAACGGCGAGCGTTTATCGTCCGCTTTGCTCGCGGCAGTTCTTTTGGAGAATGGTCACTCGGCATGCGACATCGATGCCCGCCGCTGCTTGATCACTGACGACACCCATGGCAGCGCGGCGCCGCTGATGGACCAGACCATTCGCCATACGTGTGAACAACTTCGACCGCTGCTCGACGCGGCGACGATTCCAGTGCTCGGAGGTTTCATTGGGTCTACGGTCGACGGGGAAACAACCACACTGGGACGCGGTGGTTCGGACTACTCGGCCGCGATTTTCGGTGCGGCTTTGGAGTGTGAGGAGATTCAAATTTGGACTGACGTGCCTGGCGTGTTGACCGCTGATCCACGTCTGGTCCCGGAAGCCCACACGGTGCCGCAAATGTCGTTTGAAGAAGCGGCGGAGCTGGCTTACTTCGGTGCCAAGGTGCTTCATCCCAAGACGTTGCAACCGGCAATCGAAAGGAATATTCCGGTCCGGATCTGCAATTCTCGCAATCCCATTGGTGGAAGCACGCTCGTGACGGCAACTACAGAAAAGTCATCGGCGGGAGTCAAAGCCATTGCGCACAAGACGGGGGTAACCACGGTGCAAATAACGGCGGCCCGAATGCTTGGAGCATATGGCTTCCTGCGAAGGCTGTTTGAAGTCTTTGACGAGCACCGAACCGCGGTCGATGTAGTCACCACGTCGGAGGTCAGCGTGTCGTTGTCGTTGGATGATACAACTAGCTTACCGGCAATTGTTGAGGACTTGAAAACGCTGGGTTCCGTTAATGTGGAGGAAGGCAGGGCAATTCTTTGTGTGGTTGGGGAAGGTTTGCGCAGCACGCCTGGAATTGCTGCCCGAGTGTTCTCGACGATTAACGATATCAACGTGTCATTGATTTCGCAGGGAGCGTCGAGAATTAATCTGACGTTTGCGATTGAAGAGGCGCGCGTGAGTGAAGCCGTTAAACGATTGCATGATGAATTCTTTGCACGCGAGTTGAAAGCGCAACCGTTAGGTTATGGGTTGGAACGCGAAGAACAAGCTAAAGCTTGAACTCTGAACTTCAGGCCTGTAGTTCAGAGTTCAACCTTTAGGTTGCGGCGGCTCCTTGGAGTGCGCCGCCTTGTCGGCGCTTTGGCCTGCTGCGACTTGTCGCGGCATCTTTATAACGGGCTCGATGGTGATTAGAGTTATGTTGGGGACCATCGCGGCGCCGAGCCGCCGCGGGCCAAAGCGGCGACAAGGCGCCGCACTCCAAGGAGAAGCCTATATTTTCGTATGAACCTATTCGAACTAACAAGACACCTGATTGATATTCCATCCGTCACCGGCGACGAGAAGGCCGTGGGGATTTTTCTGGCCGCGCATCTTGAAGGCCTGGGATATAGCGCCAGCTTACAAGAAGTCGACGAGAATCGT
>JBGTCM010000109.1:0-5534 GCA_041748795.1 Pyrinomonadaceae bacterium | reverse complement strand
GGCGATTCGCGTGAGAAGCCAATTCTAATTCTGGGCCATACCGACACCGTCCATCCGCTTGGATCGCTGGGCCAGCGCCCCTGGCGAGTCGAAGGCAACAGAGCGTACGGTCCGGGGATTTTTGATATGAAGGCCAACTGCGCACTCGCTGTTGAACTAATAAGGGCTTGCGCGACGATTGGTGTAACCCCGAAGCGCCCTGTTGTTTTGCTTTTGACGTGTGACGAAGAAACCGGGAGCCGCACCGGAAAACATCTCGTCGAAACGGAAGCGCGGCGGGCGCATGCCGTTCTGGTCCTTGAGCCGCCGGCGTCAGGCGGGCGCGTTAAGACGGGACGAAAGGGAACCGGAATCTTCACAATCGAGGCGCATGGACTGGCGGCGCACGCCGGCCTCGAACCTCAGAAAGGCGCCAGCGCGATTCTGGAATTGGCATATCAAACTGTTCGTCTACATTCCTTAAACGGTCCAGGAAGCGGAATAAGCATAAACGTGGGGGTCTTTCACGGTGGCACGCTCTCCAACGTTGTTCCAGCATCAGCTCAAGCAGAAGTTGACGTGCGCTTTGCCACGGCGTATGAGGCAGGGCTAATTGAAAAGCAAATTCGCGACGTAGTTCCCCTTGACGAGCGCGTTCGCCTGGTTGTTAAGGGAGGAATAAACCGTCCGCCACTGGAACGCAACGAGAAAGTGCTTCAACTCTATAAACTGGCCCGGTCCATCGCTCAGGACTTGAATTTTGATTTAGGAGAGACGCAGGTCGGCGGAGCCTCGGATGGAAATTTCGCGGCGGCGGCTGGAGCTCCTGTTCTGGACGGACTCGGCATTGACGGCGACGGCGCCCACGCTACTCACGAACACATCCTTTTGTCAGACATCCCTCGCCGGGGCGCTCTGCTGGCCGGCCTGATTTCAACGCTATGACCTGGCGGCTTTTGATTAGCGCCTTACCTCCTTCCACTTACGGAAGAATTTCGTTCACGATTGGAGAAGGAAGGGGCTTAAATTATCACGCTCGACGTAAGTGAACGATTGAGCGAAGAGAAGCTTCTTCCCGTTGTCAGCACCATCGATGCAGCCATTTGCGGGGACGACCCATTCACCGAACGAGTCCTCAGCGAAGCGCCTCGACTGCGGGTGATTTCAAAATGGGGTACGGGAATCGATTCCATTGACCAGGAAGCAGCCTCGAAATCCCCGATGAGAATGCCCCTCCTTGGAGTGCGCCGCCTTGTCGGCGCTTTGGCCCGCTGCGACTAGTCGCAGCCTCGTCAGATTTAAGTCGTCTATGTGATCAACGACTCATCTGCGGCAAGATCGCGGCGCCAAGCCGCCGCAGGCCAAAGCGGCGACAAGGCGCCGCACTCCAAGGAGGGACCTCTAACGAACTTTTATGGCGCGAATGATCGGAATCATACCCGCGTTGGAACACGGCCGTAGCGTGCATTTGGTCCAGACCGAGGTCGATACACATGCAGTGGATACAGTTGACGATTTACGATTAGTTGAAACGCTGATGGCGAAGGAACTAACTGGCATTGGTGCCCCAGACTCAGAAGTTCCCACAACAGTCCGCGTTAGCGGACGAATGAAAATAGCCCAGCACTTCGAGTGCTGGGAAAGAGTTGCCCTGACGAGTCATAGTCCGCCTGGGCGGACGACTGAGCGGCCGTCGATACAGAGTGTTGAAGCCTATTCTTTCAGCCGTCCGTTTCACGGACTTTGAGATTTCCCCTTGGATCCCAGCACTAAAAGTGCTGGGCTATTATCATCCGTCCGCTCACGCGGACTGATTGCGGAGCAATCAAGAGTTTGCACCCGGCGCTACCGCGCTCGGTTCTGTAACGAATATGAAAATCGCAACCTGGAACGTGAATTCAATCATTGCGCGCTTGCCGCATGTCACCCGTTGGCTCGAGGCTCACAAGCCCGACGTACTTTGCATGCAGGAAACAAAGTGTACTGACGACAAGTTTCCCTTTGAGGAATTTTCGCGCATCGGTTACTGCCCAAATGTGTTCGGGCAGCAGAGTTACAACGGCGTCGCAATTATTGCTCGCAACGAATGTATCGAGGTGCAAAGAGGGAACTATGAAGACCAGGAAGGCGCGCACGCTCGTCTGCTCGCTGCGACGGTCGACGGCGTTCGCATCGTCAACGTCTATATTCCTAATGGACAAGCGGTAGGTTCCGAGAAGTTTGAATTTAAGCTTGATTGGATGAAACGACTGCGCGCTTTTTTCGATAACAACCTCGAGGGGGACTCCCCGGTTGTCCTTTGCGGAGACTTCAACGTCGCGCCAGAGGATCGCGATGTTCACAATCCTCAACTGTGGCAGGAAAGAATCATGTGCAGCCAGGCGGAGCGGACAGCGCTTGATGAAATCAAACGTTGGGGGTTCACCGATTCATTTCGGCTTCATCACGAAGAGGGTGGACAGTTCTCGTGGTGGGACTATCGAGCGGGAGCATTCCGGCGCAACATGGGTTTGCGCATCGACCACATTTGGGTGACTAAACCGCTCGTCGCGGGCAGCAAGAACACGTGGATCGACATAGAGCCGCGCACCTGGGAGCGGCCATCGGATCACGCGCCTATCGTCGCGGAGTTGTAGTGGGTAGCAAGAAGGTGCGGCCCGGAATGATTCCGGGCCGCCCACAATCCGGGTGAGTCTGTGTGTTACGGGGTCGGTGTACCCATGTTGTAACTGTAGCTGAACCCACCACTGAGCATGGAAAAAATGACGTACAGGATTAGCAGTACCGTCCAGGCCATCATGATCTGCTTAACGCCCAGCCGGTTGGCGTTCATCCAGCCCCAGATGAAAGCAAAGAGGCTGCAGAGCAGTCCGATGATTCCCTTCAGCGCGCCGTCGTTCTGGAAAATCTTAATCAGGACGATGATCCAACAAATGACACAGCCGATCAGCGTCAGTAAGGCAAGTATTCCAAACATTCGGTTTCTCCTCCATTCGAACGATTAGTTAAAAGCGATGTCTCAACCTCGAATCAACTGGGCGAACAGGGTTGGGAAAAAGAGCAGTCGCACCAGCAGTAGAGAATTAGACCACCAAAAATTATTACTGTACGTCGCATCTGTCTTTCCAGATTTTCAGCCTTATCGAAAAGGGGCCCCCTGACTGATCTCGGGAACAGTGTCGCCGTAATCAAGATCGCAATAAGCAACATGATGACCGGCGCAAACGCATGGAATCTTATTGAAGCTTGTACCTCACCTCTCAGGAGTAAATATACAAGCCCGAGTCAAGCCGCAACCGGGACAGAACGCCGGTTAATCTAAAAAAGGGACACTCCCAGGCAGGGAGATTCAGCGAAAGCAAGCCAACGTGGAAGCCGAGAGCTCCAGTCAGCACCAACCCGAATCTGCGGTCGCGCAATAACGTTGCTATTGGCGAAAACAGTCTGAGACAACATTGCGGGCGGCATTCTATAGCAGGTTGGGTGGAATCACTAACTTTTATTTAGACGCTCGGGTTTTATTGAATTACCAGCAAAAATACGAAACAAACTTCATGTTTTAACGCTCTCAGGCCGGCGCCAGTGTCGGTGGAGGTGGAGGCTGTCCACTCAACGATTCGCGGGGAATCAGCTTTTCGCTTTCGGTTTGCTGCCGATCGATTTCTTTGACCACCATGATTGCGAGGATGGCAGACAAGATATCCATGACTCCAGCGACGACTCCGAGCGTTCCCGAAAGCTCAGACGTTATGCTTTCTCGCCACGACAAGCGAAAGTGAATTTGATTTAAGAAATTGGAAACCAGCCACGCCGCCCACCACAATGGGAAAAAGGCGGGTGGTCCAGGGTCGCTTAACATTTCGTTGTAATTCGGCAGGCTCTTGGTCCATAGCTCCCGAATTGCGCGGTAAGGCACCACGAGCGACACAAAAGGAATAAAGAAGCTGCCTATAGCCCATCCGGAGGAATAACTAATGCGGTTCCGAGGCACGCCAAAGCTCGGCAAGTTTTCGTAAGACCGGTAGAGCCACATCAGGAAAACCACGATCGTAGCTATGTAAACCACGAGGTAGACCAAGCCTAGTCCTAGTTCCAGAAGGGCCACGACAAGGACGACCGGATCGGTGATTTCCTCGTCTCCGGAAGTAAAAAGTTCAGGAGAGAAGAGTTGCAGTAATGAGAGGAGTGCTGCACCAAAGCTAAGGACAGCGCCGACTATCAACAGAACGCTGACCAGGCGAGCGCGGTTATGCGCGGATACGTGCCGGTGCTGAAAGGTGTACGGATTGAAAGGTGGTGAGCTGATGGCGTCAAGTCCTTTCGGCTCGAGACCTTTTAGACGTGCCGAACGAATGCGCTAACGAACGACTCTAATGCAGGAGAGTAAGAAGGAGCTGAGAGAATTGGAATCAACCGCCGTTTAGGTAGCGGCCTTGTCCGCTGACGGGGTGCACAAGTGCACCATCTAAACGGGAGAATGATTCGCGCTGTCAGTTAGAGGTCAGCTCCGCTGTCTTCTCTGTAATGTCCTTTTGTGCCCATTCGTTGTCACGACTCGCTTCGCCGGCTTTACTGCGCTTGGCAGCTTTCATTTTCTGGACCAGGTCCATGTGAGTAGAGAAATAGCCGAGGCTCTTGCCGACAATCTCCTGCACCGAGGTGAATCCTTTGTCGACCATGAACTTTTCGAGTCCCTCATTCAACTCATCGATCATTTTCACGCCGTGTAACATTACTCCGGTGCAAAGCTGGACGGTTGAAGAGCCGAGCAACATAAACTCGAGCGCATCGTGAGAGTTTTCTATTCCGCCGATGCCGCTAATCGAGACGTCCTGAGGAAGTCCTAATGCCAGCTGGCTAACCATTCTGAGGGCGATCGGACGAACGGCCTGCGAAGAGTATCCGCCCGGCACAGTGTGTCCCTCGACCGTCGGCATCGGCCGCATGGTCTCGAGGTCGACGCCGATCACTGACAGAATCGTATTGATTGCCGAAACGCCCACAGCTCCGCCGCGCACGGCCGCCAGGGACGGCTCTTTGATGTTGGTGATGTTGGGCGTCATCTTGGCCCACACGGGAATGTTGGAAACTTCCGTCACCCAACTGGTCACTTCTTCGCAAAGATCCGGATGCTCGCCCATCTCCGAACCCATCTTCCGCTCAGTCATTCCGTGGGGACACGAAAAGTTCAACTCAAAAGCGTCGACTCCGGTGTCCTGGACCATGCGAGTCAACTCCTGCCAGCGACTCTTTTCGTACTCTTCCATGATCGAGGCAATCAGGATGTGCTTGGGATACTCTTTCTTGACTTGTCGAAACTCTTCCAGCCAAACGTCTATCGGACGATCGGAAATCAGTTCGATGTTTTCAAAACCGATAACTTCTCCGGAGGTTTTTGAACGAAGTTTTCCGTAGCGGGGAACGACGTTGACGACCTTTGCGGATTCGAGGCTCACGGTCTTCGCCACCGCGCCGCCCCAGCCGGCATCAAACGACTTCGCAATGACGCGCGCGTTTGTTCCCGGCGGGCCCGAGCCCAGCAGGAAAGGGTTGGG
>JBGTCM010000108.1:0-1862 GCA_041748795.1 Pyrinomonadaceae bacterium | reverse complement strand
CTCAACTGAGTAAAGCTCCTGGATGCGTGGACGCACCACAGTCTGCTCGTTACCTTCTGCCGGCTCGCTTTCCTCCGTGCTGCCATCCGCACGCTCGCGAATTGTGTCGTTGAAATTTATCGGCGCCGGCGCCTTGGGGGTAGGGCGTGCCGTCACCTGTGTGTGGCCGCTTTCGGTTTCATCCCAAACACCCTGCACGCGAAACTGGCCCTTCTCGAGTGTGCCGTCAACACGCAGTTCTACTGCAAACGACTTGGCGGCAAGTTGCGTCGAGCCGCTCAATTCCTTCGCCCGTTCGGAGAGCACATGAAAAAGACCCTGCTCAAGGCCGCGACGCTTGTCACCCTGCCAGTCTTTGTCATCGTCCGCACTCAGGTAGACGACGTACTCGCGCGGGATATACGTTATCCCACCCGGCGGCGTAAACATCTCCCGCTGCATTACGGCTTCAACTTCGCGCGCGATCTTGACCAGGAATTCTTCCCAAATGCGTCTCGGCTTCGCGTGTTCATCCGCAATTTCCAGCAAGTCCTCACCGGTCTCGCCGTCGATCCATTTTCTAATTGATTCAAGCAGGCCCATAGGTGGTGAATAGTAAATGGTAAATAGTGAATAGTAAAAACGGGACAGACGGCAACGCCTGTCATACTCAATCAAACTTGACGAAACGCTTATTTAGCCAACCACGGTCCGAACTAAACGGATCGGTCTTTGGGCGGCTATGTTGGATCACCTGAACCTGGTACCAGTTATCGTCCGCCGCCAGAATTTTTACTCGCGAACCGTTTTCTGCCAAACCTATCGGCGCATTGTTCGTACTCGCGTCCGGACGCAAACGGACATCCGTTGTTGTAACACCTTCGCGCCCAATTACAAAAACGTCGGTTACCTGCGTGACACGGGCAAAAGGGTTCCATTGCGAAGTGACGTAGCGATGCGTGGCCAGTAACATTCCTGTGAATGCCACAATCAGAATTGCCGCAACTACAAGAGTACGCGCCCGCCGTGGGCCGACCTGGGCCCGTGGATACGCCGGTAATTTGCCACTCTTCGGGTCCGCAACGGCGGCCGCGCGAGTATCCTTCACAGACCCTCGCTGGGCCACCTCACCCGCTTCGTTAACCTTGACCACGATCTTCGGACGTTTTTCACGGTCAACGCTGCTGGTTCGAGGAGGGTACTCGGGAAACAACGCCGGAGTTTTGTTGGAGTATCCCGTGACATCAGCTTCGGCAGCTTTACCGTCCTCTATCGACTCTTTCGTGAAGGCAGCCACGACCGGCTCGAAGTGCGGTTGAGGCGCTGCTTTCGGTATCGCGTCCGGTTCCACGCTCAAATCGGCGCTTGGCTTTCGGCGCGCCATGATATCGGTGAGCAGCTGCGTGGGAGGCAACGCCGCCTCCGCTAACTCGTCCCAGAATTCCTGGACCGTCTGATGACGGTTTTCGGCCTGAGTCTGAGTCGCCCTTTCCAACACGCGCAAGATGGGCCGTGACCAGTATTCGTTGGCAATCGCAGGGGGCAACTCCCGAATCGCATGTTGCGCAAATCGACGCGGAGATTCGCCAGCCAATAATGTGTAGGCAGTCTTGGCCAACGAATAGATGTCGGCGGCGGGCGTTAACTGTTGTCGCCGGATGTGCAATGCGCCGGTGTCCAACTGGCCGGTTTGGACCAGGGGATTGTGTTCCGGCGCCGAATAAATGTTTGTGCCCACCCGAGTGATAGCTCCATCTGACGCCTCCAGGCGCGCAACGCCAAAGTCTGCGATTTTGACTATCCGCCGATCGGAGTTCAGCAACAGATTCTGTGGCTTTATGTCGCGATGAATCACGCCGCACTCATGCGCGTAAGCCAAACCT
>JBGTCM010000107.1:0-11119 GCA_041748795.1 Pyrinomonadaceae bacterium | reverse complement strand
CTGGCCTTGATTGGCGTCGCTTTAGGATTGATAGGCGCGTTCGCGCTCACGCGATTGATGGCGACGATGCTCTTCGGAGTTGAACCGACTGATCCGGCAACCTTTGCAAGCATCGCCATCTTGCTTACTGCCGTGGCGTTGATTGCGTGTTACATACCCGGCAGGCGGGCGACCAAAGTCGATCCCGTGGAGTCGCTGCGATATGAGTGAAGCGCGATCGCAACAGGCGTATAGAGTACAAGCTTTAGCTTGCGGCCTGGCCAAAAGCTAGCTTGTGTTCAGGTAGACGAGTAACGCTGAAAGCGTTGGCTAACAGCAGCCCAGGGTTTGCTTTGAAACCCTGGGTTCAGAAATGCCTTGGAAATTATTACCAACCCTGAAGGGGTTGCGAGGCGCGCCATCAAGCTGGCCGCCGCAACTCCTTCAGAGTTGCTATACGAGAAATGAGATGCGTTTTCCCCAGGGTTGCCAAAACGCAACCCTGGGCTGGAATTAGCGAACGCTTTCAGCGTTAGACCAGGGAGGGAAGCATGTTTGATTCGTTGTTGAAAGACATTCGGTATAGCGCTCGGGGGTTGTTTAAGCGGCCTGCTTTTACCATCGTCGCGTTAGTAATCCTCGCGCTGGGTATCGGCGCCAATACCGCGATTTTCACTTTGATTAACGCGGTGGTCCTAAAGCCATTGCCGGTGAACAAACCGGAAGAGTTGGTTCTATTCAACGACACGCCGAACGAAGGCACGCGCACTTCGGATGGTGACATTCAGGCTGGGCGTTGGGACCTTTTTTCCAATGCCTCCTACCTTTACTTTCGCGAACACAACCAATCGTTCCAGGAGCTGAGTGCATTCCGCAGTGGTGAGAGCCGAATCAGCGTGCGACGAACTGACGTGCAATCGGGTGAGGCCGAGAGAGCTGCCGCGCACCTTGTTTCGGGAAACTACTTCGCTGTCCTTGGCGTCAATGCAATGCAGGGGCGCGTGCTTACAAACGCCGACGACTCGCCGGCAGCGCCACCGGCAGCCGTGATTAGCAATGCCTATTGGAAACAAAAACTGAATGCAGATCCTCAAGCAGTCGGGAAAAACATTCTGCTCAACGACACTGCCTTCACAATTGTCGGCGTAATGGCGCCCGAGTTTTTTGGGACGCGGGTGCGCAGGTCTCCCGACTATTGGCTCCCTCTCGCCTTTCAACCGCAGATTGAATTGCGGCCGTCGACTCTCGAGGACAAGACCACCTATTGGCTGAATATGATCGGACGCCTGAAGCCCGGCGTTTCAATCGAGCAGGCACAGGCCGGTGTCAATGCGCAGTTGCATCAATTCCTAACGGAGCAGTCCGGCAGTCAACTTACTGACGACAATCGTCTCGCGATTCAAAACAGCAACGTGGCTCTGGCGCCGGGTGCTCGCGGTCTTTCAGGCCTGCGGTCCTTCTACTCGCAGGCGTTGAAGATGTTGATGGTGATAGTCGCCCTCGTGCTGCTGATTGCCTGCGCCAACGTGGGAAATCTTTTGCTCTCGCGCGCCGCCGCACGACAGGCGGAGATTTCGTTGCGTCAGGCCTTAGGCGCGAGCCGCTGGCGGCTCATGCGTCAACTTCTGACAGAGAGTTTGCTCCTGGCTGCGATCGGAGGCGTGCTGGGCATCCTGGTCGCGCAGTGGGGAGTGAGTGTTTTAGTTACCCGCGTGGCAGCGACGTCGCCATTGGACGTTAAGCCGGATACGACGGTGCTGCTGTTTACCCTGGGAATCTCATTCCTCTCCGGGGTGCTCTTTGGTATAGCGCCCGCTTTGCGCGCGACAAAGGTTGATCTAACGACGGCCCTGAAAGAGAAATCCGCTCGCGGTCGGAAGAGTCGTTTCAATCTGGGTTCTGCTTTAGTCGTGGCCCAGGTCGCTGTGTCTTTGGTCCTGCTGGTCGGGGCCGGGCTGTTTGCCCGGAGTCTAATCAAACTTCAGCAAGAGGACCTCGGCTTCAATCGCGAGAACGTTTTGCTCGCCAGTGTGGACATGCGTCTGGCCGGGTACAAGCCCGATCAACTAAGCGGCGTTTACCGCCAACTTTATGACCGGCTGAGCGCGCTGCCAAATGTTCAATCAGTCACCATCGCAACTTATAGTCCGATGTCCGGGACCAACAGGAACAGCACAATTACAGTTCGCGGATACACTCCGGCGAAGGGCGAGAATACGAGCGTGACGGACCTTCTCGTTGGGCCGCGCTTTGCCGAAACGCTCGGCGTGCCGCTCTTGATGGGCCGTGAGATTGGGCTTCAGGACACTCCGACATCGACCCGGGTGGCCGTGGTTAATCAGTCTTTCGTAAAAGCTTTTTTCCCCAATCAGAATCCAATCGGACGGGGGATGACCTTCGAAGACGATTCCGATAAGGATGATTTCGAAGTTGTCGGGGTGATTGCCGATTCGAAATACGATAGCGCGAAAGAGCAACCGGAGAGAACTGTGTTTCGGCCCATCCTCCAGGTGCAGGACCGCGGGGCCTTCTCAAACGTCTTCGAGCTGCGGACATTGGGGGACCCCTTAAACCTCACGGGCCCGGTGCGCGCCGCGATCGTTGAAGTCAACGACAAGCTGCCGATTCTGAACTTCACTACGCTGCGAGTGCAAACCGACGAAGCACTGAGGCAGGACAAGTTGGTGGCGCAACTGGTGAGCTTCTTCGGACTGTTAGGCTTGTTGCTTTCATGTGTTGGCCTATACGGAATCATGGCCCATGCCGTCGTACGCCGCACCAATGAAATAGGAATTCGGATGGCCCTCGGCGCGGACCGCGGGAAAATTATCTGGATGGTGCTGAAGGAGAGCATGTTGCTGGTTGCTGTGGGGCTGGCCATTGGTCTACCCGCTTCATGGGCCGCCGCGAAGTTGATTGCCAGTCAGCTGTATGGATTAAGCCCGAGTGATCCTTTAAGCCTCATAGCTGCCGTCACGTTGCTAACGATCGTTGCCGCATTGGCGGGCTACTTGCCGGCAAGAAAAGCGTCGCGTGTAAACCCGCTCGTGGCGCTGCGGTATGAGTGATGATTGAACTTCAGCGCCAACGGCGCGACATGTGACAGCCTGGGGCAACGCCCCAGGTCAGGACCAGCGATTGCAAAAGCGCTGAAGGCGCGAAATGTAAATATTTATGCAGTTGGCATTGGTAATGCTCGTGCTCCGATTTCGCGCCTTCAGCGCTTAGGAGCTTCACACCGGTTCTACCTGGGCCGTTGGCCCAGGCTGTTACATTTCGCGCCTTTGGCGCTAGAGCTGGAGAATCAATATGAACAAACTCCTGCAAGACGTCCGATATGCCCTGCGCATGATGCGCAAGCATCCCGGTTTGACTTCAGTCGCAGTCCTGACTCTGGCACTGGGTATCGGAGCGAACGCGGCGATCTTTTCTTTTGCAGATGCAGTGTTGTTACAGAGTCTGCCGGTCAGAGACCCGGATCAACTGAGCACTATAGGCTCGATCAATCCTGCCTCTGCTTCGGACCTGGATTATACGTTTTCTTATCCGATGTATCAGGACCTGCGTGACAAAAACGATGTCTTTTCAGGAGTGCTAGCCCGCGGTGGCGCGCAGATGAACGTGAGCTATGACGGCCGCAACGATCGGGTGAGAGGTGAGTTAGTCAGCGGCAATTATTATGAAGTGCTGGGTGTTCGGCCGTGGGTGGGCCGCCTCTTCACACAGGACGACGATCGCGCGCCGGGCGCTCATCCTGTCGCCGTCGTCAGTCATGCCTTCTGGGATCGGCGGTTTGGTAAGGATCCCGGTGTAGTCGGTAAGACAATCCTGGTTAACGAAAATCCAGTTACTGTTATAGGAGTTTCTCCGCCGGGGTTCTACGGCATTGACCTGTCAGGCAATGCCGATGTCCGCATGCCGTTGATGATGACGCCCGTTTTCAACCCCGTGCCCAAAACGCGATTGCAAAGCCGCCGACATCAATGGCTGAGTTTGATGGCCCGGCGCAAGGAGGGGGTAGCGCCAACCCAGGCCCAGGCCTCGATTGCATTGCTCCACCAACAGATTCGCGCAGGCGAAGCACAGCAACTGCCGGCCGACACCAGTGCGGCAGCCCGCGAACGATTTCTCGCAACGAAGATCCAACTGAGTGATGGCAGCCAGGGGTATCAGCATCTTCAACGAGAAATGAAGACGCCGCTGCTTCTACTCTTTGGCGCGACCTGCATCGTTCTCTTAATCCTCTGTGCCAATCTCGCCAACTTGATGCTGGCGCGAGACGCCACACGCGGTCAGGAGATCGCGGTCAGACTCGCCCTGGGCGCAGGACGCCTGCGTTTACTTCGGCAATGGTTGACCGAAGCTGTCTTGTTATCACTGGTGGGCGCGGTTACGGGCGTGCTGATTGCTTCGTGGGTGAAAGGCATGCTGCTCGGCTTTATGCCGGCAGACTATCGCTTGAATCTGGACCAGCCGCTGGGTTGGCGCTTCATCTCATTCACATTCCTGGTGTCGCTGGTTGTGGGTGTAGTCCTTGGCTTCGCTCCTGCATTGCGAGCGGCACGCGGGCGCTCGACCCTGGCACTGCGTGGCGAGACGCGTACATTTGTAACTGGTGGTGGACTGTTCAACCTACGGAGTGGCTTGATCCTGCTGCAGGTCGCGTTGTCCTTGCCGCTGCTGATCGGGTCCGCGCTCTTCCTCACCAGTCTGCAAAAGCTGCGTGGCGTTGATACCGGCTTTGCGCGGAATAACGTGCTGCTCGCCTCAATCAACCCAGCACTAAATGGATACTCGCCTGAAAAAACTCAAAACTTTTACAGTGAATTATTAAGTGGCTTGCGCGCTATTCCCGGTGTGGAGTCGGCCAGCCTGTCTTCAGATTCACCTCTTGCAGGTAGTTGGGACCAGCTCGGTCTGGTAATTGAGGGTTACCAGCCACGCGAGGGTGAACGCGTCAACGCACAATCATCGCTGGTTTCGCCGGACTTCTTCCGGTCCCTGGGAATCAGTCTGTTGCGCGGCCGCGAATTCAACGATCAGGATGCGGCTGGCGCGCCAAAAGTTGCGGTGATTAACGAGAAGATGGCCCAGCATTTCTTCGGCGCCGCGGATCCGATTGGCAGGAAGATTGGAACCGAGAAAATTCCTGACACTGTAGTCGTCGGGGTCGTAAAAGACGCGCAGTACCTCAGCTTGCGCGACCCGGCACTCCGCCACTTTTATCAACCCATCCTCCAACAACCCAGGCTTTTTGATCTGACGATACACGTCAAGGCCGCGGGTGATCCCGCGGCGCTCAGCGACCAGGTGCGGGCGCAGGTGCTGAAGCTGGATTCACATCTTCCTTTGTACAACGTCACCACACTGGCCGCGCAAATCGACGACTCCATCGTTCAGGAACGGTTAGTCACATGGCTCTGCATCGCCTTCGGGTCGCTGGCCACGTTGATGACCGCACTTGGGCTTTACGGCGTACTCGCATTCTCTGTGGCCCAACGGACCCGGGAGATCGGAATCCGTTTGGCTTTAGGTGCACAGGCTCGTGATGTGTTCAAGCTGATCATCGGCCAGGGCATGTTGCTGGTCTTCGTCGGAGTCGCGCTGGGCCTCGGAGCATCGTTTGCGCTGACGCGCCTGATAGCCAGCCTCTTGTTTGGAATCACGCCGACAAACGTGACGACGTTTACCGCCGCGGCATTCGGGTTTGCTCTGCTTGCGTTGTTTGCCTGTTACATCCCGGCGCGAAGAGCGACGAAAGTAAATCCGTTGGAGGCGCTCAGGTATGAGTAGTCAAATGGGCCTTAGCGCCAACGGCGCGAAATGTAGCAGCCTGGGGTAACGCCCCAGGTTAAGTGCGAGTGAATACCTCGGAGCGCTGAAGGCGCGAAATCAGAGGTGCCAATCTCCACAGTGCGATCGACAACTGCATTGCGCGCCTTCAGCGCTAAGGAGAATCCACACTACTTCTCCCTGGGCCGCTGGCCCAGGCTGTCACATTCCGCGCCGTTGGCGCTGAGAACATGGAGGAGAAATTATCATGCACAGACTAATACAAGACCTGCGTTACGCAATTCGTACGATGCGGAAGAAGCCCGGCTTCACTTTTATCGCGGTGATGACCCTGGCCCTCGGCATTGGTGCGAGCACGGCGATTTTCACCGTCGTTAACGCCGGCCTATTGCGTGGGCTCCCTTATAAATCTGCCGACAACCTCTATCACATCTGGGAGAGCACACCGCAAAGGGAGTTTGCGCAACGCGAATTCTCCTACCCTGATTATCAGGATTACCAACAGAACCAGGTCTTCGAAGGTATAGCTGCTTACACAGGAGGAGGCGGCATCCTGAGCGGGCGCGGCGAGCCTGAACGCGTCTTTGCTCCCGCCGCTTCGGCAAACTTCTTTTCACTGCTCGGCGTCGACCCGCACCTCGGCCGAACGTTTCAAACTGGTGAAGACAAGCCGGGCGCGCAGCGAGTGGTGGTCCTGACTTACGGTATGTGGCAACGCAGGTTCGGCGCTGACCCCGCCGTCATCGGACAGTCGCTGACGATCAATGGCGACAATTTCACAGTGGTAGGTGTGCTTCCTGCCAGCTTCCAGTTCGCACTTAGAAACGCCGACCTATGGCGAGTGTATCAACCCACCGATGCCCAACTCACACGGCGCTTCATGCACGGGACCAATCTCATTGGACGCCTCAAGCCGGGCGTCAGTGAGTCGCAGGCGCTCTCAGAGTTGAGCGTCATCGCGAAGCGCATTGAACAGGAACATAACCAGTCGCACGCCGGAACCGGAATCAAACTCGTTCCGCTACAGGAGCAATTTGTCGGGCAGGTTAGACCAATCCTTCTTGTCTTACTCGCAGCCGTCGGGTTCGTTTTATTAATCGCCTGTGCCAACGTCGCGAGTTTGTTGTTGACCCGTTCGCTGTCGCGGCAGAAAGAAGTTGCGATACGCGCCGCACTCGGAGCAAACCGCTGGCGTGTAGTCAGGCAACTGCTGACTGAAGCTGTCTTGCTTTCCATCGTGGGCGGGGCAATCGGATTGTTGATCGCCTATTGGGGTGTGGATGCTTTAGTTGCGACGCTGCCGGACAGTCAACTCAATGCACTTCCGTTTCTCAAGACACTGCGCATTGACTCGAGTATTCTTGCGTTCTCTTTCGGGCTCTCACTACTAACCGGAATCGTGTTTGGCCTGGCGCCTGCCATTCAATCTTCGCGGCCGGATTTAAACGAAGTGCTTAAGGAGGGTGGCCGCTCATCGGCAGGTGGCGCGCGGCATCGTCTCCGCAGCGTTCTGGTGACAACCGAGATTGCTATGGCGGTGGTCCTTCTGGTCGGCGCCGGACTGATGATGAAGTCTCTGCTGAAGCTGTTGCAGTCAAACGTTGGATTCAATCCTCAGAATGTGTTGACGATGAGCGTGAACTTACCTGCTGCGAAATACACTGACGCAGGCAAGCAGGTAAGTTTTTTTGATCAACTAAACGAGCGTGTTCAGTCGCTGCCGGGCGTCTCCGGTTCCGGCACAGTCAATATTCTTCCTCTTCAAGGCGGTAACACCACACGCTTTTATGTCGACGGCGATCCTGTTCCATCACCCGGGCAGGAGATCGAAGCCAACATCCGCACCGTTGATGAAAACTACTTTCAAACGCTTGGCGTTCCGATCATCGCGGGACGGGCTTTTGATGAGCGTGACGGCGAGCCGCAACGCCAGGCTGCCACCGCACAAGCACAGGCAATAGCCCAGGCCCAGGCAAAGGGGCAGACGCTGGCGCCTGTTCCAATTCCCGGAGTAGTCATCATCGGCAAGACGCTGGCTGATAAGGTTTTCGCCGGGCGCGATCCGGTGGGACGCCGGCTGGCATATGGATCATTCGCAGGCCAGACAGATCTAATCGTTGGGGTAGTCGGCGACGTGAAGATTGGTGGCTTGGATGAAGCGCTGCGGCCGGTGGTCTATTACCCATTCCGCCGCTTTCCGGGCGCGGGAACCAACCTGGTAGTTCGCACGAACGGTGACCCTTCAGCGTTAGCCGCGACGATTCGCAACGAAACGCGAGCGCTGGAATCGGACGTGGCTGTATTCAACGTGCGACCGATGGAGGAGTTGATCGGCGATTCGCCGGCTGCCTTCATGCGTCGCTTTCCGGCATTGCTCATCGGCATCTTTGCCGGTGTCGCGCTGTTGTTGGCATCGATTGGTATCTACGGAGTTGTTTCATACTCCGTCAGCCAACAGACGCATTACATCGGAGTGCGAATGGCGCTGGGCGCGCAGACTTCGGACATTCTGAAGATGGTCTTGAAACAGGGACTGTCGCTGGCGCTTGCCGGAATTGCGGTGGGCGTAGTCGCAGCCTTCGGCCTAATGCGACTGTTGAGGAGTTTGCTTTTCGAAGTGCAGACAACCGACGTGACCACGTTTGCGGTAGTTGTCGGCACGTTGTTAGCGGTAACGTTGTTGGCTTGTTACATCCCTGCTCGCCGCGCGACGAAAGTGGATCCGCTAGGCGCGCTCCGTTAAGAGTGAAGTCATTGCCGATTGCCAATTGCCAATTGCCGATTTAAAGGCCAGACAGGCAAGCGGTATTCGGCAATTGGCAATCGGCAATTGGCAATTGCCAATTGGAAATAACATCATGGAAACCCTCTTGCAAGACATCCGTTACGGCGTGCGCATGCTTTTGAAGACGCCGAGCTTCAGCATCGTGGCAATAATCGCGTTGGCCCTCGGCATCGGCGCCAACACAGCGATCTTCAGCGTGGTTAATGCTGTGCTGCTGCGTCCCTTGCCGTTCACCAAGTCAGACGACCTGATGATGGTTTGGGAAACTGATTCAGTGCGTGGGCAGCAGCGCGGCACGGCGTCGTATCCAAACTTCGCTGATTGGCGTGAACAGAACCAGAGCTTCGAGCGCATGGCTGCGTACTACTCCAGCGACTTCATCATGACAGGTCGCGGGGAAGCAACGCGGCTACAAGGCGCGGTGGCCAGCTCAGAGCTGTTTCCTGTGCTGGGAGTATCGCCAATGCTGGGCAGGGTATTTCGTCCTGAAGAAGACAAGCCGGGCGAAGGTGGCCGCGTCGTCCTGCTGAGTCAGCAGATGTTTGAGAAAAGGTTTAACTCCGATCCAAACACGGTGGGCCAGTCGATCACCCTCGACGGCAAGAGCTACACCATCGTTGGCGTAATGCCGCATCAGTTTCAATTTCCGATTCAGAATGAACCTGTGGAGCTGTGGACCACTGTCGCGGGCGACGCTGAAGGCGAGGATCCGGTATCGAGTCAGCGCGGAGCGCACTTTCTAAGAGTCGTCGCACGTCTCAAGCCGGGCGTCATGCGTGAGCAGGCGCAAGCCGATATGACGGCCATTGCCGCGCGCCTGGAGCAGCAATATCCTGACAAAAACCTACACCGCAGCAGCTACGTTGAGCCGGCGCTCGAATCGCTTGTCGGCGACATTCGTCCAGCGCTGCTAATCCTTCTCGGCGCCGTTGGTTGTGTCCTCCTCATCGCCTGCGCAAACGTAGCAAACTTGTTGTTGGCGAGGGCCATGTCGCGACACAAAGAGATGGCCATTCGTTCAGCGCTCGGCGCCAGCCGGCTCCGTGTTGTGCGGCAGTTGTTGACTGAGAGCATCATTCTTTCATTGGCCGGCGGCGCGCTTGGGTTAGTGCTGGCGGTTTGGTGGTCGGATCTCCTGGTTGCGTTGGGCAAGGAAGACATCCCGCGCGCGCTCCAGGTGGGAGTCGATTGGCGCGTGCTCGGCTTTACCGTTTTGGTGTCAGTTCTGACCGGTGTGATTTTTGGATTGGTGCCCGCCTTTCATTCTTCGAAAACCGAATTAACAGAAACGCTTAAAGAAGGTGGCCGCAGCTCGAGTGAAGGCGCCCGGCGTAATCGCGTCCGTGGCGTTTTGGTTGTTGCCGAGTTGGCAATCGCCGTCGTGCTTATGGTTGGAGCTGGGTTGTTGATCCAGAGTCTGTGGCGTCTGCAGAACGTGAGCCCGGGATTCAATCCTGAAAAGGTGTTGACGTTTAGCGTGGCCGTTCCCGAGGTGAAATACCCTTCGGCGAAGCAGGTGCAATTTTATGGTGACCTCGTTTCACGCCTGCAAACACTTCCCGGCGTGCAATCAGCAAGCGCGGTCATGCCACTGCCGCTCAGTGGTGACAGGTTCAGCATCTCGTTTGAAATCGACGGCAGGCCGGTGGCGAAAGGCGACCAACCCTCCGCGGATTTCTTCACTATCGGTCTTGGTTATTTCCGAACCATGGGAATTCCTCTGCGGAAAGGACGTGATTTCACGGAACGCGACACCCATGGATCGCAGCCCGTCATAATCGTCTCCGAGGGTTTCGCGCGAAAACATTTCCCGAACGAGGAGCCGATCGGCAAACGCATCAGGCCTGGCGTGTCGACTTACGAGGGCGACAAATCCGTGATGCGAGAAATCATCGGCGTGGTAGACGATGTCAAAAACCGCACCTTGACTGGCGAGGCGAGACCGCAGTTTTACGTCCCGCAAACTCAAATACCTTTCACTCAGTTGGCCATGGTGGTTAAAACCACCGGAGATCCCAGCGGGATAGTCAGCGGGGCCCGGAATGAAGTTAACTCAATGGACAGGGAACTCCCGGTTTTCAACATCAAGACGATGGACGAATACCTGGCTGTTGCAGTTTCGTCGCCGCGATTTAACACCACCCTGCTGGGAATCTTTGCCACAGTCGCGCTTCTCCTGACGGTAGTCGGTCTTTACGGCGTTATGAGCTATTCCGTTGCGCAGAGGACAAACGAGATTGGGATACGTATGGCGTTGGGCGCGCAGACGCGTGATGTTTTGAAGTTGATCGTGTCGCAGGGATTCAAGCTGGTGGTGATTGGATTAGCGATCGGACTGGTTGGAGCATTCGCGCTGATGCGTGTGATTGGCAGTTTACTTTTCGGAGTGTCCACCAGGGATCCGTTTACCTTTGCCGCGGTTGCGGTCGTGCTTTCGAGCGTCGCTTTGTTGGCTTGTTATGTGCCCGCGCGGCGCGCAGCAGGTATCGACCCGATTCAGGCCTTGCATTATGAGTAGATTCGCGCCCAAGGGGCGTCTCTTTGGAGTGCGGCGGCCCGGCG
>JBGTCM010000106.1:0-12897 GCA_041748795.1 Pyrinomonadaceae bacterium | reverse complement strand
TCCTTCCGCGCCGGGCACTGCAAGCGCGGTGGGATGAAACTGAACGTATTCAGCGTTAGCGATTCGCGCTCCGGCGCGGCTAGCCATAGCCAGTCCATCGCCACGCGCCCCCGTTGGATTTGTAGTGTTTCGATAGATACGACCCAGACCACCCGTCGCCAGCACCGTGGCCGCAGCCAGATAACGGTGAACAGTTCGCTCTTCCCGATTGAACATGTAGGCGCCGTGGCACGTGATGTCCCGGTAGTTGTCCAACGGATCGCGGGAATGATGCGGAAAGGTTATCAGGTCGACCGCAGTCGTATTTGACTCGATTGTGACGTTTGGACAAGTCCGCAAAGCGGAGATCAGACCATCCATGAGCGCCTTGCCCGTGCCGTCGCTCACATGAAGGATCCTTGGACGGGAATGGGCTGCCTCGGTGGTGAAGAGCGGTTTACCGTCCGCATCACGATCGAAACGAACACCTGCGGTTTCTTCCAATATTTCGTGAAGTAGTAATGGGCCTTCCTGCGCAAGGATCCGGGCGGCATCAGGTGAGCTGACGTCGGCGCCGGCGGCAGTGATATCAGCCGTTAGCAGTTCGGCGTTGTCATCGATCCCGCGGGCTACAATTCCGCCCTGTGCATAGAGCGTGTTCGATTCGCGTTGGTCGCGCGCTCGTGTGACAACTGTAATGAGACGTCGAGGATTGCGCGCCAGTCGAAGAGCAGTAGTTGCGCCGGCTATGCCACAACCGATGATTAAGACATCGGTCCTGTTCAAAGGGATTGTTCCTTCATGGGGAGTCAGCCGATAGCTATCATTCTTTCAACTGATCTGGCAGCTCGTTTCAAAATATCTTCCGGGATGTCAATCACATACTGGTTCTTCCTTAGCGATTCCAGAGTGTCTTCCAGTGTGATCTGATTCATGTGAGGGCATCGGACGCTGCACAGGCGAAGCATCTCTTTGTCGGGGTTCGCCGCCGCGACGTTATCACCCATGGCACACTCAGTAAGCAGCAGGTAACGAGCAGAAGAAGTGTTTTCAACATGCCTGATCATGGCGGTCGTGCTGCCGGAAAAGTCTGAAGCCGCAACTACCTCAGGACTGCACTCCGGATGAGCGAGGATAGTGACATCAGGGAACTGCTTCCTGACGGCAACTATGTCTTCGACCGTAAACTTATCGTGGACCTCGCAGCGCCCAAGCCATCCGATCATCTGGTAATCCAGGTCGTCCTCAAACTTCTTACGCGGATCCGATGTAGGGAAAATGATGTGTTTGCCGGTTTCTCTCGCGACATTCTTTGCTAAATATTCGTCAGGAATGAATATCACGGTATCCGTCTTCAAAGACTCTACGACCGCCGCAGCATTGCCCGATGTACAGCAGATGTCCGACTCGGCCTTTACGTCTGCGTAAGTATTAACGTAAGTGACCACCGGCACGCCCGGGAATCTTCGCCTCAACTCGCGCACATCCGCAGCGGTGATGCTCTCGGCAAGGGAGCAGCCGGCCTTTTCGGAGGGTAGTAGAACCGTTTTCTTCGGATTGAGAATCTTCGCCGTCTCGGCCATAAACTTCACACCGCAGAAAACGATGACATCTTTGTCTGTCTGCGCAGCCCGTCGCGCCAGTTCAAGCGAGTCGCCCACAAAATCCGGAATTGAATGAAACAGGGCAGGTTCCATATAGTTGTGGCCCAGAATTACGGCATTCTTTTCGACCTTGAGTCGATTGATCTCGGCGGCAAACTCCGACTTAATCTTCAACTCAAAATCCGGCACCACGCCGGACAGCTTTGCCTGCATCGCCCTGTACATCTTCTGTGGATCTGTCTCAGCAATCATCTGTCGTGACCTGCGATCTTACTTTCGGGTTCTGACTTTAGTTTCAAACTCACATCAAAAACTTTGGCCGAGTGTGTTAGCTCGCCGATAGAAATATAGTCGACTCCCGTTTCGGCGATGTGCCGGACGGTTTCGAGTGTGACGTTTCCCGAGGCCTCCAGCTTGGCGCGACCCGCGTTTATCCGAACGGCTTCCTTCATCACCTCGGCGGACATATTGTCCAACAGTATGCGCTTCACACCCAATTCAATAGCTAGTTCCAATTCGCGCAGGTTCCTGACTTCGACCTCGATTTCAAGGGGAGTTGCTGAGGCACGCACGCGGCTGAAGGCCTGAGCTATACCGCCTGCGTAATCGATGTGATTGTCCTTAATCAGGACCATGTCATATAGACCATGCCGATGATTGTAACCGCCGCCGTATTTCACAGCGAGTTTGTCGATCGCGCGAAGGCCAGGGGCTGTCTTGCGAGTATCAAGAATCCTGGCCCGCGTGCCCGTAATTGCCTCGACAAACCGCCAGGTTAAGGTAGCTATGCCCGACATTCTTCCGAGGAAATTGAGTGCGGTCCGCTCCGCGGTAAAAATAGCCCGCGCCGAGCCGGTAATCTCGGCAATAACAGTCCCGGCTTCTACTCTTGAACCCTCGCTAACCAGAGCGGTGAATTGGATATTCTTGTCCAACAGGCTAAACACCGTTGCCGCAACTTCCAAACCTGCAACTATGCCCGCCTGTTTTGCAACAAGCTGGCTTTCTACCTGAGATTCTAGCGAAACTATAGAATTGGTCGTGACGTCGCCGCTCGCAATATCTTCCGCAAGAGCCCTCTCAGCATAGGCTTTGAAGTCGATTGACAGTTTTTTCTCGATCTCGGTTTCAGTATTCATTGGTGTATTTGAATCATACCGGGAGATCTCCGTTGCATCAAAGTGGCCGCTTCTAATTTCCTTGGCGCCCGAAGACCACGCCGATTTGTTAATAGAAACACAATTCTCTGGTGCGGCTCTGAGCAAATTTGCTACTATGCCGAAGCCCCTTTGCGGGTCTGCCTAACAATCTTCACGAAGTCCCCCCCTAAATTGAATGGAAAAGGTCCAGCGAACTAGTTTGTCTCCCGATTTGAACGAACAATCGCCAGAGATGCGTCTACCTGTGCCGACTCAAATGCTCGTCGATGCTTTTGATCTTCTGCCTGATGCGTCTTTTGTTTTCGACTCCAATCGTAAGCTTATCCGGGCCAACGCCGCAGCTACACAACTGGAAACGCGTGAACTATCAACCGGCCGTCCGTGTTGCGACATGTTCTGGCATGTTGAAGGAGCCGATAGCTGTGTAGTCGACCGTTCGGTTGAAAGCGGCGAAAGGGTCGAAGTAGAAATCCTGGCGGGCACCCATGGCGACCGGTCGATAGCCATTATTGTGCAGCCGCTCGATACTGGAGCAGTGGGCAAGGCGGGCGCTCTGGTGATGGCGCGAGATATCTCGGATCTTCGTCGTGCCGAGGCTGAAGCCATCGCCCATAAATCGTTTATTGCGAGTATTGCCGACCGAACTCCAGACGAGATTTATGCGCTTGATGCTCAGGCACGCATTACCTGGATGAATGAGCGCGCTGAAGCATACAAACTTCTGATCTCAACCAGTGGCAGTTTCCTCGCAATACTCTCCGAAGAATGTCGAGAGCTTGCACAGGAGAATTTGAACCGCACGTTGGCGGGGCACGATACTGAATGTGAAGTGCGGGTGGTTCACATCGATGGCTCGACTCGATACGCCGAAGCTCATACCTCGCCACTATGGAAAGATGGTGAAATCGACGGTGTGCTCGTCTTCTTACGTGACATAACGGAACGGAAACGCGAGCATGAGTTAATGGCCCAGTCTGACAAACTGCGGGCAGTCGGAGAACTAGCGGCCGGCGTGGCCCACAATCTGAATAACTCGCTTACGGTCATTCAAGGGCGAGCACAGTTATTGTTGAGACGAGCAAGCGACGAGTCGTCCGCCAAGAATCTTCAAATCATCAACAATGCGGTGGAAGACGGAACTAAAACCTTGCGTCGCATCCTCGAGTTTGCGCGTCGCGATTCAGCCAGCGAGTTCAGCCCGGTCGAACTGGGCTACCTGATCACTTCAAGCATCGATATTGCGCGCCCCAAATGGCAAAGCAAATCCCGCAAGGGCAAGATTGAAGTGAAGGTGGAATGCAATAGGTCGGCTTATGTAATGGGAGAACAGGCCGAACTCCGCGAGGTAGTACTGAATCTGATCTTCAATGCTGTAGATGCGATGCCGGACGGCGGGATCATGGAAATCGGCGTCCGGGCTGAAATCGACAGTGGTTGCTTCTGGGTGGCCGATACTGGATGCGGCATGCCTCCGGAAACTGCGTCGAGAATTTTCGAGCCGTTTTTTACAACTAAAGGAAAACTCGGCAGCGGTCTCGGCCTTTCGGCTTCGCACGGCATCATCACGCGACATCAGGGTGAAATCATCGTTGTGAGTGAACCGGGCGAAGGGACGCGTTTCGAAGTCAGACTACCTATCTGCGACAAGCATGATCGCTTTGTGAAGAACGCCGGCGTTCCCGAAGAATTGTTGAATGCCGTCTGACCTCGTTAGCACACGCCTTCTTAGATCGTTCCAAGATCAATCAACCCAGTCTCCGAAACATACATTCCTCGCCGTTGCCTGGCCGCAATAGAAGTCGTTCAGCCCGGTTCGCTCTTGATTTGTTGAGCTGATCGGTCAAGTTGCCACTGCCCGCGATAGAGGAATGAGTGTTGCTCTAGTCAATCACGTCAACTGGATTCAAGCAGAGAGCAGAAGGAGGCAATTATGGGTTTACCAAACAGAGATGAGCTAGAGGGAAAATTCGATCGCGCAAAAGGCGCCACGAAAGAAACAGTAGGTCGCGTACTTAACGATCGCGATCTGGAGAACGAAGGTCAGGCTGATAAGACCGGAGGCCGCGTGCAAGAAGGCTTCGGTAAAGCCCGCCGGAAAGTCGGCGAGGCAATCGAAGACATTGGAGAATCAATCGGGAAATAGTTTTCACCTCAGCAGCAAAAAAGGGCCTACGACATGACATTCGTCGTAGGCCCTTCTTGCTTGCTGGTTCGCACGAGAAAGAAACTATTCAGATCGAACGTGTTCGCCGCCGATCGCTTCGAGAAGCTCCTCAAGTTTTTCTACTTCATCCTCCGCCTTCGCTTCGACTCCTAACAGAATACCGCCGCCGCGAAGCCCAGCCTCATAAACCTTTGCCCGGTATTCCGGAATGCCTGCTCCGATAAGCGCGCCTATGACTCCACCTGTGGCTGCGCCAGCTCCGGCGCCGGCGAGTGCGGCAGCTATCGGGCCAGCGATGATGAGATTCAAGCCCGGCAGAATTATCGTGCTGCCAACCGCCACGATTGCGGCCAGGACGGCACCGACGACTCCGCCGAGCGCGCCACCAATGCCGGCCCCGTCAGCTGCGTGCGTCCGCGCCTGTAACGCAAACTCCTTGGTATGGGTCGCGTCAGACATCATCACGCTTATGTCATCGCGCGTATAGCCTCGTTTTAAAATTGTATCGACCGCGGATTCAGCCGCCAAACGATTTTTGAAAAGTCCTGTGACTAACTTCGGTTTCGCCATTACCTCATCCTCCTTCAAGTTTCGGGGAAAGTTGTTACTCAACCGTACGGAGAGCTAATAGGGAAGTGGCAACACTCGTGCCCGACGGTATAAGTAACCTTTGCTCAGCGTTTGGCCGCGCCAGCCCGGAGCCGCTAGGCGGTAAGCAAACAGAACTAAGAACGTCTGTTTCGCTTCGGTACGCAGACGAGGACCAGCACCCCAGGTCCATCGATACGCTGAGAGTTTGGAAAGAAGGAGTTTCGTCCTGTACATTCACAGCGTTTCAGGACGCAACATCTTCGTTTGAATCAGCAGCGTGAAGATTCTCTACATAAGTTCAGCCCAATCCCTCGGAGGCGGCGAGCGTCATCTTGGGGACCTCTCAAACGGTATGGCCCAACGTGGTCATGAGGTATTTGTAGCCCTGAGACCAGCTTCTCCCTTAATCAATGAACTGAAGAATCTGCGTAAAGAAAACTTAACGACGCTTCCGCTGAGAAATGCACTAGACGCAAAGAGCGCACGCGATCTTTCAAAACTGGTGACCGGTAAAGGTATTCAGATAGTCCATGCTCACATGGCCCGCGATTATCCGCTCGCTGCTTACGCAACGCGAAAAAATCCTCACGCACGGCTGATCGTTACGCGTCACGTTCTATTTTCTTTAAACCCACTTCACCGGATAACTCTGGGCCGGGCTGCGCGCGTTATTGCAGTCTCGCAAGCGGTCGCTTCACTGCTTGCAAAGAGCAATATCGCTGCGCCGAAAAAAATTACAGTTGTCCATAACGGCGTTGACACTGCCCGGTTCGCTCTTGCGCGGGATGGATTCGATCGCAGCTCGTTTCTTCGCGATTGGGAAATGCCTGAGGACAGTTTACTCGTCGGCACGGTTGGAGAACTGACTCCACTTAAGGGCCAGGCGGAGTTTCTCAAAGCCGCATCGCAGGTGGCTCAACGGTACCCGAATGCGTACTTCATCATTGCCGGCACCGATAATTCTTCGGATAGAACCAACGGATCAGCGCTAGAGGATCTGATCCTCCGACTAAAACTAAAAGAGCGCGTTCGCAGCGTTCCGTGGCTGGAAGATATCGCGCAACTTTACTGTGGCCTGGATGTCTTCGTTTCAGCCTCCCACACGGAGTCGTTTGGTCTGGCGATAGCAGAGGCGATGGCTTGCTCGACCGCCGTGATAGCCACGGCGACGGGCGGCGTCACAGAGTTAGTGCAACCAGGTGAAACTGGTCTGATGGTTCCGGTCGGTGACGTCGGGGAGTTGGCCGAAGCAATGCTGGATTTGCTTGGGAACAAAGAAAAGCGTGTTCGCCTGGGAGAGGCTGCGCAACGAGCTATCGGATCGAAATTCACTATTAGCAGAATGCTTGATAATACGGAGAGGATTTATCGAGAGGAGTTGGCGAGTACACCGGCCGAATAGACCATCGTAAGCACTGTAGACCTTGTAGGGGTGGCAGTCCGTGGCCACCCCATCGTGGCAAGTGCGACGTTGTGAAAACGAGAGAGGGGGTGGCCACGGAGTGCCACCCCTACAATCTGTTAGCTCGGTGGTCTGTGTTCATGAAGACCGGATTGTCCGAGGAGGCGCAGCATCTCTGGTTTGTCCTTGACCAGCAAATAGACCACGCTGCGTATTCTACTGACTTCGGTTTCGACTAAGCCCATTCGACCAGTCAAAGCACGATCGATTGAGTCAAGCCGAAGCTGCACTTGTTCGACATCACCGCGGATGGCTGTCGTTTTGGTATCTATCCTCAATTCCAGCCTTGCTTCCAGACTGGCGAGGTCCTTCTTGGTAGCTATCTCGGCTCTGATCGCTGCGATGTCATCCTTGACCACAGCGAGTTCGGCCTTCGTTGCCATTTGTTCTCTAAGCTCAGCCAAATCCGCCTTCGTCGCCATTTGATCGCGCACAGTTTCGATCTGATCGCGCAAGGTCTCGACCGTCGCGGCGATGTAGTTCAGAAGATTGCTGTCTTGCTCAGACACGTGCCGATCGTAACGCATAGTTTTCCAGGGAATCCAGCCTAGCTCGCCGACCCCTTAGATCCGTTCAATGCATCAATTTTTGCAGCGAGAATGAAGTCACTTTCGGTTAGTCCATCGATCTTGTGCGTCCAGACCGTCACCTCAGCTCGTCCCCAACCGAAGCAGATATCCGGATGGTGCCACTGCTGCTCCGCCAGATCGCCAACGCGTGTGACGAATTCCTGCGTCTCTTTGAAATCCTTGAACTTGTATTCCTTCCGCAGGTGGTGTTCGTTTACAACTTCCCATCCGTCGAGCTGAGATTGAAAACTCGTCAACTCGTCACCTTTAAGTGGCGGTACGCCGCCGCGGCAGGGAACGCAGTCCCGACTCGCTAATTCACTCATGATTCCTCCTGCGTATCCGGCGGCAGTGCGCATTCGTGCATCATTCCGCGCGAGAAAAGCGCCCTCCCTAACGGTCGGGCTACTGCCCCGGTCTGCTGTCCTTGTGGTCCTCGCCAGCTAATGCTGCCAACCTCGTTCTTAAATCGTCGCGTTCCTCGTAAAGCTTCGCCAGCGATGAAGTGAGTGCAAGGTTTTCATCCTGAGCTGGATCAAAGCCGCGCGCTCGCATGCCACGTTCGAATTCCTGCTCAACGACATGCAGTCGCTCTTCAAGTCGTGATACTTCCAACTCGTCAGGCTGCGACATATGCCAACCATTTTACACTCACTTCCTTTGCCCCGCATTGAGTCGAGCCAATGAGTCAGAATTCCCTCGCAGCAGCGAACGGGTTCATTCGTCATTAGACACGCATTGCTGGTCACCCTCCCGGTTCTCCCCCGACCTACCGGGTCATCCAAATCAGCAGTTTCTCTCTTTTCCCCAACTTGCTAAGACCCCGCGTGACCGGATAGTCTTAACAACAAGCCTTCTGAAATTAGTTGTTGGAAATGCGCAGCCAGAATTCTGCCTGACAATGGTCGAGGTAAACTGCGCGCGCCGAGGAGATAGTTAGTGGCAGACATTCGTCCTTTCAACGCTTTGCGCCCGCTTTCTGAACGTGCCGCTGACGTTGCCAGTGTTCCTTACGACGTGGTGAATACGGAAGAGGCCCGGGCGTTGGTAGCGAGCAGGCCTCTGAGTTTCCTGCATGTGTCCCGACCGGAAATTGACTTGCCGGCGGATACCGATATCTACAGCGATCAGGTCTATCGCAAAGCCCTGGAGAATTTCGAAACCCTGATTCGCGACTGTCCTTTGGAAACCGAGGAAGCGCCCAGTATTTACCTGTACCGCCTGGTCATGGGTGACCACGAACAGATTGGGGTGGTGGCAGTCTGCTCCATTGATGAATACGATCAGGATTTGATTCGCAAACACGAACGAACGCGGCGCGATAAGGAAGACGATCGCACGCGTCACATGGTGGTATTGAAAGCGCAAACGGGGCCGGTGTTCTTAACCTACAGAGCTAGTCGCGACATCGACACGATGGCGATGGAAACGACCATGAACAACGCGGTTTTCGACTTCACCGCTGAAGATGGGATTCAACATACAATCTGGCGTGTGCCTGACCCGGTTCGCTTCGTGCAAGCGTTTCGTGAAGTCCCGTTTCTGTATATTGCTGACGGTCATCACCGCGCTGCCAGCGCCGCACGAGCACGTGCGGAACTGAAGAGCCAAAGTTTCGGCCACACCGGCGACGAGGAATACAACTTCTTTTTGGCTGTGATGTTTCCGGATGAGCAGTTGCAAATACTCCCATATAACCGCGCCGTCAAGGAGTTGAACGGTTTATCGAACCAAGCGTTTCTTGAGGCGCTTCGCAAAGATTTCGACGTGTCGGAGAAGGGAAGTCCAGAGCCCGCAAATCGGGGCGAATGGAGTATGTATCTTGATGGCCGCTGGTATACGTTGAAGCTTCAGGCGGGTGTTTCGGCGACGGCCGGCATTGTGGATTCGCTTGATGTGAGTGTTCTCCAGGATCGATTGCTCGATCCAATCCTGGGAATCAAAGACGTACGTACCGATAAGCGGATAGATTTTATCGGGGGCATGCGAGGCACGAAAGAACTCGAGAGGTTGGTGGACGAAGGGAAGGCGGCAGTGGCCTTTTCATTATTTCCAACCACTATTGAAGACTTGTTGCGTGTGTCTGACGCCGGCGAAATCATGCCTCCAAAGTCGACATGGTTCGAACCGAAGCTGCGTGACGGGTTGTTGATTCACAAGATTTAGTAGGACAGACATTCCTGTCTGTCAAACGAGACAAGCGGGTATGAAATAGGATAGATGCCCCTGACTATCAGCCAAACCCGATAGGCACGACCGACAGACAGGAATGTCTGTCCTACATAACATGCGCGTCTTAATAGCTGACAAATTCGAACAGTCCGGTCGCGATGGCCTGCAGGCCATTGGATGCGAAGTCTCTTTTCAACCTGACCTCAAAGACGATTTGTTGGTTGAAGCCATCCGCGAACAAAACCCGGACGTGTTAGTTGTCCGGGGGACGAAAGTCACTGAACCGATGCTCGCGGCGGGCCAGATCAAACTAGTGGTGCGCGCGGGCGCGGGTTACAACACGATTGATGTTGCCGCGGCGTCGAGGAGTGGGATTTATGTTTCCAACTGCCCAGGCAAGAACTCGATAGCAGTTGCGGAATTGGCGTTTGCTCTAATCCTCGCGCTCGACCGGCGCCTCGCTGATAACGTCATTTCGCTGCGGCGAGGGCAATGGAACAAGAAAGAATTCTCCAAAGCTCGCGGACTCTATGGTCGTACGCTCGGTCTGGTCGGTGTCGGAAAGATTGGTCAGGAGATGATTCCCCGCGCTCGCTCATTCGGAATGCCGGTGATTGCCTGGAGTCGTAGCTTGACGACGGAGCGGGCAATGGCGATGGGAGCTGAATACAAAGCTACACCTCAGGACGTTGCAAGCGAAGCTGACATAGTTAGTGTCCACGTTGCGCTGAACGCCGATACGCGAGGCTTCCTTAACACTGAATTCTTCTCCGCAATGAAGGAAGGCGCATATTTCATTAATACGGCAAGAGGCGAAGTTGTGGACCAGGCCGCCCTGGTCGCAGCCATGAATTCACGCGGTATCCGCGCCGGACTCGATGTTTATGCGGGAGAACCCACCTCCGCCACGGCTGAGTTCACCGATGAGATCCGAAACGAGTTAAACCTTTACGGCACGCATCATATCGGGGCATCGACGGACCAGGCCCAGGAAGCCATCGCTGCTGAAACCGTTCGCATTGTGCGCGAATTCAAAGACACGGGAAACGTCCCCAACGTGGTCAACCTCGCCCGTCAAACGCCCGCTACTCACCGGCTCGTAGTACGCCATTTGGATCGCCCCGGGGTCCTGGCGTCAGTGCTTGATGCCCTCAAGGGCGAACACATTAATGTTCAGGAGATGGAGAACATTGTTTTTGAGGGCGCAGAAGCAGCTGTGGCTCGAATCAATCTGGACAACGCACCGTCTAAAGAAACGCTCGATCGATTGCAGGCTACGAATGCCGATATTCTTCAGCTTGATTTGCTCGGCTTAGGCAACAAATGAACACGACGTTAATAACCGGAGCATCGAGCGGCATTGGTGAAGTCTTTGCTCGCAAACTTGCCGCGCGTGGTCGAAATGTTTTGCTTGTTGCGCGGTCTGAAGAGAAGCTGATAACGCTGTGCAACGAGTTGGGCCGGTCCAACAGCATTCGAGCGCAACATGTAACGATGGACTTGAGCCAAACGGAGTCGCCGGCTCGGTTGTTTGAGGAGGCGGAAAAGCGCGGTCTAACCGTCGACATGCTTATCAACAACGCAGGTTTCGGCTCGTTCGGGGATTTCACCAAACTCGAGCTCGAGCGCGAGCTGAATATGATCGACCTCAATGTGAGATCTCTGGTCGATTTGACGTATCGCTTCCTGGTTCCTATGCGCCAGCGGAAGCAAGGCGCGATTATTAACGTAGCCTCCACCGCGGGGTTTCAGGCAGTGCCGTTCATGTCAACTTACGCGGCTACAAAAGCTTTTGTGCTTTCATTTTCAGAAGCGTTATGGGAAGAGAACCGGCCACACGGAATCAAAGTGATGGCGCTTTGCCCCGGTGTCACAGATACAAACTTTTTCGAAGCGGCGCGTGGTCAGAAGCCACCGGCGCGAGTGGCCCAAACACCGGAAGATGTCGTGGAGACAGCTTTGCGCGGACTCGCACGCGGCAAGAGTCACATCATTTCCGGCTGGAGCAATAGAGCGATGACGGAAGCTGAACGGCTGGCGCCTCGCGATCTGGTGACGCGTATAGCCGGCCGCATGATGCGTGGCCGGTATGATGAATGATGGTGCGGATCTCAGAAGCACGAGGTTTAGAGTTCAACCTTCAGTTATTCTTCGCCACGAAAGACGCAAGCCAAAAAAGCTTGAACTCTGAACTACTGGCCTCTAGGCTCCGGCACCCGGCACCCGGCACCCGGCACCCGACCGACAAACTTGCGGAGATACTAATGACGGAACGAATTCATAACTTCAGCGCGGGCCCGGCAGTTCTACCGGTATCCGTTTTGGAAGAAGCGCAGCGCGACATGTTGAGTCTGCCCGGCGTCGGCATGTCTGTAATGGAGATTAGCCACCGCTCTAAAACGTTTGATGAGATCTTCCAGCGTGCGGATTCCGGTTTAAGAAAACTCCTCGGGGTACCTGACAACTACCACGTGCTTTTTCTTCAGGGCGGCGCCAGTTTGCAATTCTCTATGGTTCCGATGAACTTCCTGCCGGCGGAGGGCAGCGCGGACTACGTCATCACCGGTAGCTGGGGAAAGAAGGCTCTAAAGGAAGGGAAACGTGCGGGCGCGGTTAACGTCGCGGCTACCACAGCCGATGGGGGCTTCACGCGCGTGCCTGCTAACGAAGAGCTCAAGCTCGATCCGAAAGCGTCATACGTTCACATCACCACCAACGAAACAATAGAAGGCGTCGAATGGAAACAGGAACCGGCGGTAGGCGACGTGCCCCTGTTTGCCGATGCTTCGTCTGACATTCTTTCCCATCCGATTCCGGTGGATAAATACGCGCTGATCTACGCCGGCGCGCAGAAGAACATGGGACCAAGCGGCGTCACCCTCGTGATTATGCGCGACGATTTACTAAAGCGCATTCCGGACGGGCTGCACACGATGCTCGACTATCGCACTCACGTCGACAACAAGTCGCTTTACAATACGCCCAACACCTGGGGGATTTACATTATTAGTCTGGTGTGTAAGTGGCTGCTGGACAAAGGTGGCCTGGAAGCTATGCATCGCGAGAATGAAACAAAGGCACAGCTCATTTACGACGCTATTGACTCAACTGGTTTTTATCGTGGACATGCCGATCACGATTCGCGTTCGATAATGAACGTCACTTTCCGCTTGCCTTCAGAAGAACTGGAGAAGAA
>JBGTCM010000105.1:0-4657 GCA_041748795.1 Pyrinomonadaceae bacterium | reverse complement strand
ATGAACAGATGCCGAATATGAGTTCGCGTCTCGAGCAGGTCGCCGTCGGTGACGACAAGGTTTGCCATCTTGCCAACTTCAATCGAGCCCAGCTTGTCAGCAACGTTCATGATCTGCGCCGGATAAAGTGTCACCGATTTCAACGCTTCAGCTTTCGGTAAACCAAACGCCGCTGCCATTCCGGCATAGAAGGGAAGGTTCCGAACATTAGCGCCGGTGTCTCCTGACGAGATGGCGAAGCGCACGCCGGCCTGTTGCAGCTTGGATGCATTTTCGTAAAGCGTGTCGTAGAAGTCGTCTTCGCGCGACGGCAAATCCCAGATGCCAGTCAGGATCACCGGCACGTTCTTCTCTTTCAGAAGCGTGGCCACCTTCCATGCATCATCGCCACCAAGAATTATCGGCTTTAGTTTCATCTCTTCCGCAAATCGAATCGAAGCCCGAATGTCGCTCTCTCTGTCGACGCGAAAGATGACTGGACGCTCGCCGCGAATATAGGGCACGAGTGCTTCGAGCACGACACTTCGATCAGGTCGCGGCAATGTTCTGTCTTTTGCGGACGCGTCTTGCGCACGACCGTAAGCCTCGCCGTCGCGCAACATCTTTCGAATCTGTTCCACTTGCCGATTCGAGTTGGCGAGTAACTCCGTAAGATTTGTTTGCGCTAACTCGGCAAAGAAACCACCGCCGCCGCCGCCGGCACTGCTGCGCGGGTAATTGATGACTAGAGCAGCCATAGGCACAACCGCCATCTCAAACTGATTCGAGCCGGCGAGATTGATGATCGCGGCCTGCCCGGAAATCAATCCACCCAGAGGAAGCGAAACTGCGTTAGTGACACCGTCCACTCGAGTCACACCGAAATGCGCGCTGTGTGGATTGATTGCGAAGATCGCTTTAGCGTTAGGATTCAGATCACCAACTTCTGACGTATCGACGGTACCCGGCGCGCCCTGGCCCACTTCAACCAAACCAAGCGAAGTTCCGGCGTCGATCATTCCCGGGTAAACGGAGAGACCGCGACCTTCAATGATCTGAGCGCCGGAAGGGACACTCACACCCGCGCCAACGGCTTCAATTCTTCCATCTCGAATAATCACCGTGCCGTTTTCCAGGTCCGCACCACTAACCGTCACGATGCGAGCGTTGCGAATCGCGAAGGTGCCACGGGGAAAACTGACGCCAGACTGTGTGGTTGGATTGCCGATTTGCTGAGCAGAAACCAGCGTCACGCACGCGATCACGACTAATAACAATGATGTCGATCTAAACTTATTCATTGTCGATACCTCCGTCCTCGTCGTCGTGCGAGTTCGTGGGCGGACGACGTCGCGGGGCCTGCGGTGATGCCCCGCCACGCGGCGGACGATTGGGTTCTGCTTGTTCAAGTTGCGTGCGTTGCTTCAGAAAATCGGCACGCCGCGCCAAATCCTGTCCTCTATCAAAAAAGATTTCACCGTCAACCAGCGTTGTGTCGACCCGGGAATAGACACTCAAAGGGTGTCCATTCCAAATCGCCAGGTCAGCATCTTTACCAACTTCGATGGAGCCTACCCGTTCATGAACACCCAGTTGCCAGGCGGGGTTCCACGTAATCGTTTTCAGTGCTTCCTCTTCGGTGAGCTCTCCATAGCGCATCGCTTTAGCAGCCTCAATGTTCAAACGTCGCGCGCGCTCGTCTGAATCCGAATTGATGGAAACGTTTACGCCGGCGCGCGTCATGATGGCAGCATTGAACGGAATCGCGTCGTAAGCTTCGATCTTGTAGGCCCAGTTGTCGGCAAATATTGAAGCGCCCGCTCCATGCCGCGCGATTTCCTTCGCCACCTTGTAGCCTTCAAGAGTGTGTTGGAAGGTGCGGATCTTGAACCCAAACTCATCGGCAAGGTTGATAAGCATCAGGATTTCGTCTGCACGATAATTGTGAGCGTGAACGTAACGCTTACCTTCAAGCACTTCGACCAGCGGGTCGAGCTGAATATCCCGGCGGGGCGGCATCAGGTTTTTAACGCCACGCGAAGAAGATGCACGGTATTCATCCCAGGTCCTTTTGTAATCGCGCGCGCGCGTGAAAGCATCGCGGATCACTTCCTCCACTCCCATGCGGGTCGACGGATAGCGACGTTGTTGTCCGGGCTGCGGTGTCGAGCTTGCCCGCTTCGGATTTTCGCCGAGCGCGAACTTGATTCCGGGCATGGCGCCCGGGAAAAGAAACTCCTCCACCGGGCGTCCGTATTTAATTTTCACAACAGTGTTGAGGCCGCCAATCGCGTTTGCCGAGCCATGCAACAGATTCAACGTAGTCACGCCGCCGGCCAGCCCGCGATAGAGATCCACATCATTCGGGTTGAGTGCATCACGCGTGCGAACCATCGAAGTAACTGACAAAGAGCCTTCGTTGATTGCATCAAGCATCGAATGGGAATGGCAGTCGACAATGCCCGGCATCACATACTTGCCAGTGCCATCGATCACACGAGTGTTTGCTCCCGGACTCTTGAGATTCTTGCCGATAGCCGCAATCTTGCCGTTGCGTATCAGCACGTCGGTGTTCGTAAGCGTGCCGCGCGTAATGGTCAACACGGTGGCGTTTTGGATCAACGTCACCGAAGCCGCGCTACGATCCTGCGCGAAGACCTGCGACAAGATTGAACCCGCAACCACCGAGCATGCCAGAACAGTAACCAGCAACCTTTTCATCTTGGGAAGACCTTTCATTTTTGGAGTGCAGCGGCTCGACGCCGCTTTTGCCGCGGCGGCCTGCCGCCGCCTTTGCCGAGGCGGCTCGACGCCGCGTCTCTTAACACACCGATGCTCCGTTTCACCCGAAGCTGCGAGGAGTCGCAGCGGAAAGCGGCGTCGAGCCGCCGCACTCCAAAGGAGTTGTCTCGTCTCGCGAGATTCACGGCGTTGGAGCAGGCTCTGCCGCTGGTGTCGAAGCACCACCTCGCGTGCCGGTGAATGTTCCAGGGGCGCGCCCCACAATGTTTACCGTGCCCTGCATCTCATTCCCGTTGATTCTGCCGGCGAACGTTGCCTCCGACGTTTGTCCATCAAGGGTAACGGGCACCGTGAACCGGACCTCGCCACCTGGGCCACTCGAAGCGTTTGCAATGTCGCCGCTTCCCAGGGTTCCCTGGAGCGAGCCGCGCAAACGTTCGCCCATCTGCTGAAGGGTCAGGGTTGCGGCAATGTCGCCCGAACCAAGGTCGACGTTCAGCGCCCATGTGCCGGAAGCTGATCCCGGTGTGGCCGCAGCGGGTGTCGGCGGACGCAAGTCAACCTGTCGGCCATCGATAAAGACGTGCGTGATCTGCCGGTTCCGATCGAAGAGATCGCCGCGCGTCACTGTCAGATTGGCAATCTTGCCTACCTCAATCGAGCCCAGCCGATCCGAGACGGCAAGGATTTCCGCGGGCGACGCGGTTAATGCTTTCAAGGCGTCGTCGCGCGACAGACCATTTTCGATTGCGCGTTGGAGATTTGCCGCGAAGTCTGTGATGTTTGCCAGTCCGCCTGACTGAAACGCGAAGGCAACTCGTGCGGCGGCTAGTCTGCCGGCCGTTTTCGGCGCCTCAACTCGTTCGCGCAAAACTCTAACGGGTTCCGGATCAGCTTCCGGCAAAGCGGCAGTGATTCGTCTCGGGAAGTTGAGCGAAAGCAGAACCGGGACTTTACTCTCGCGCAGCCGACCCGCCAATTTGTCTGACTCCATCCCGCCAGCGATTATGGCTTTGAGTTTAAACTCCTGCGCCAGGTCGAGAGCGCGACTAATTTCGCGTTCGCGATCCGCATACATAACCACCGGCATCGTGCCGTCAAGGACTGGCAGCAAGGCCGCCAACGAACGGTTCTGATCCGGGCGCCTCACACCGCGCGGTGAACGGTCATAGATCTGTTGCGCTTCCCGATATCGCTGGGCGTCAAGCAGAGATTGCCTCAACGCAGCAAAGACACCTAACAGGGAATTGGGAAATGTGCCCGCGCGCAAGGGAGTGAACCCTACGTGCATGGCCACTGGTGAACGCACAATCATTTGCTGTGGATTGTCGCCCGCAAGATTGATCAGCGCCGATTGGCCCATCCAGATTCCGGCGCGAGGTACGCTGAGCACAGTTGTAATTCCAGCGTTGCGCGCAGCCTCAATCTGCTCTCCGCCGGGCCGTATGAAGTCTTCCACCATCACTTCCGGTTGAAGCCCCGGTGGTTGCGGCGAATTAGGCGAACTAAGAAAACTCTGTGGACGAAGCTGGCCAAAACCGCCGCCCCCGCCACCTCCGCCTCCGCCAGGCGTTGGTGTTGCCGTAGGCGAAGGCTGTGGGATCCCCAGCGAGGTGCTGGCATCGATCAGTCCCGGATAGACGCTCAAGCCCGTGCCATCGATCAAACGCGCATCAGCAGGCGCCGCTACGTTGGCGCCGACTGCGGCAATCAGGCCGTCGCGTATTACCACGGTGCCGCGTTCAATGACTGGTCCGGAAACCGTCACGATGCGAGCGTTGGTAATCGCGTAGGTGTCGATGCCGCTGCGTTGAGCTTCGGATGGAATTAGTGGAGAAACAGAAACAGCCAGGGCGAGCGCGAAGAGAGAGAACCGGCGGACTTTTGTCATAAGCGACCAAATCCCCATCAATTGATATGGCGAAGAACCAGCCAG
>JBGTCM010000104.1:0-4396 GCA_041748795.1 Pyrinomonadaceae bacterium | reverse complement strand
CGAATTATCTTAAACTCGCCCAAGTGGCACACGTCGCCAAACAGATGCAAGCGCCATTGCGGGTGAATGTGTACCAGTCTGTAAGGACCGATACATATGCGTTAACCTACGAAGAATATTGGGAAGGCTTTCGCCGGTTGTTCGCCGCGACTTATGTGATCGCCATTGGCGAACCGTTGGTACGGGCGATGGCAGGTTTGCCGCCGCCTGATACACAGTGCGGCTGCGGAGTAGCTACGGTACGAGTAACGCCGCGTGGCACTACGCAGCCGTGTGTGTATTGGCCTGGCGTCGGCGAGCCACTATCGCGTCTGCTCCACCCTGGCGAAGACATTCGCCAGACGCCATCATTCGTCGCGGCTCGCATGCTGCCTCGGAAATGCGAACCCTGCCAATTTCGGGAGACATGCCGCGGAGGATGTGCCGGGCGAAGAGTCCTGCAAGGCGCTCTCGAAGAACCTGACTGTTACTGCCCAGTCATGCGCAATGAGCATCCTCAATTAGAAATCGAAATGGCGCCGACGCGTGATCTGCCGAAGGTTGGGAGCGCCTGCACTACGGTTGTAATCGCTCGTGACTGAGCTTAACTCCGCTCAGCAGGCTTGGTAGAATCCCAAGTCGTAAGCCTCCCGATTCGAAAAAACTAGTTTAGTCTAAAGAGAAGTACTAGTGCGTCAATCCATCACAGATCTTCTGCCGCCAACTGTGCTTTGTATACTCCTGGCGCTGGTGCTGCCGGGGTGCGCGATCACCACGCAAAGACCGGAAGGGCGCGCGGTCCTCAGTAGTTCACCTACCCCTACGGCTTCAGTCGAATCGGTACAACAAGAGTCCCCGGACGCAATTGATCGTCCGACCGATAAGCCGTACACAGGCAGTCTTTCAGTGTTTGAGGATCCGAAACGCGAGGAGAAGCTTCAGGTCAACCGCGTGATGGATCTCCTCGGCATTCGAGAAGGAGCCACTGTTGCGGATATTGGAGCGGGCTCTGGTTGGTTTACGGTGCGAGCTGCGCGTCGCGTAGGCAACGGTGGTCTCGTTTACTCTGTTGAGATCAATAGTGATTATCTGAAACATATCGAGGAGCGGGCCAAACGTGAGACCCTTGCAAACATTCGGCCGATTCTCGGCAAGGAAGACAATCCCGTTCTCCCAGAGAAAAGTGTTGACGCTGTGTTGCTCTTGAAGACCTATCACGAAGTAGCGCAACCGATCCGATTGCTCAAGCGAACTCGCGAGGCGATGCGCCCGGGAGCTTTGCTTGGCATAATTGACCGAAACGGTAAGGCAGACGACCACGGTATCGATCGAGACGTCGTGATAAAGGAGGTTGAGCGTGCAGGCTTTGTGCTTGTCGATGAATACGATTTCGTTAAGCCCGACGATGTTGATTACTTCCTTGTTTTTCGCTCGAAGTAGGACAGGCATTCTTGCCTGTCTCGCATGCGTTTCAACCAAGTGAAAAAACCACAGATAGGAATGTCTGCTCTACTGACGCTCCATTGCCACCCGAGCTAGTGTCGCAAGAATGCGCGCTCCTGCCAGAAATGTCCCGCGCAATGTTCCTGAGACCTTCGACTCTCCTCCAGCACGACGGCGATGGTTCACGGGCACTTCGAGGATGCGCAGGCCCGCGCGAGCGGACCGCATCTGCATCTCCAGATTCCAACCGTAGGTCGGCTCGCGCATTCCGAGAGATTCAAGCGCTTCGCGGTGAATGGCGCGGAAGGGACACATATCCGTATAGCGGACACCGTAAAGCGCGCGAAGAAATAATCCGGCCGCTCGTCCGGCAAAGACCTGCTGGAGGTTCAGGCTGCCAGGCTCGCGATGCCCCCGTGTGCGCGAGCCGATAACAAAATCGTAACGCCCTTCCTTGATCGGTTCGACGAGGCGATCCATCAGCTCGGGACAATCGCTACCGTCACCGTCAAGAAAAACGACGATCTCGCAATCCGAGGAAAGCGCTCGAACTCCCGCGGCACAGGCGCGGCCGTAACCACGCTGTGATTCCGTAATGACGTGTGCGCCCGCCCTGCTCGCGCGTGCAGCGGTAGAATCTTCGCTGCCATTGTCTACGACAATAACTTCGTTTGCCGTCGCAGGCGGGACACCGCGAACGACATCAGCGATAGTTTCTTCCTCGTTAAGGGCGGGAATGATGACGGAGACTCTCATCAACTCCCTCGGTCTTTCCCACGCTGAAACAGTTCCCTTAGCAAGCTTGCCCACGCGGCTTTTTCGCGCGCGGGCTTGAATAGAGAAGATACACTTGAGCAATGTTGCTTCAGCAGCTTGAGAAACGCGGCGTCGGTTTCCGCGCGCGTTAAAAGTTGTGCCAGACCACTCGTGTCGCCCACCTTAAAATAGCCTGGATACTCGTCACTTAGTATCCCGACATTTCCCGGTATGCGCGAGGCAAGCAGCGGCACACCGGCCACAACTGCTTCCGACAACACATTCGCGCCTCCCTCCATCTTCGAAGACACTACGCACGCTCGACACCGGGATAAGACCTGGCGGACGCGCCACTGAGGCAACTCACCAAGCCAACGGTAACGCGCATTCGCCTTCATCTCCTCATGCGCACGAGTTGCCATCAGATCGTTCATCGCGCCTCCGACCTGAATGATGCGAATGCGCGAACATGCCGGAAGCAAGCGAGCTGCCATCGCTGCACGAAAAGGATCTTTCACATTACGAAGGTGACCAATCACACAAACCTCGAAAGCTCGTGAGGAAGATGACGACTCCCTACGCCTTCGCGGTGACTTTGTTTGAACTGACTGATAGATGAGCCGTGTTTTCTGGCGCAATTGTTCGTTAAGCTCGTTGCGCGCTTTTGGCTGCAGTACGATGATGCGCGTGGCGAGTTGGAGCGATTGTTCAGCGTGCTTGTTCTTCTCCAAATCGCGATACAAATCCGTGCCCGTGAGCGCAACAATGGTTGTGCTGTCTGGATGCTTTCGCTGAAAGCGCTTTATGGATTGGTGACTACGGCGGGCGTGAAGAGCAATCAACAGATCGAACCTTTCTGACTGGTACTCCTGGGCGATACTGACGCGGTGGCCCAGGCCTCTCAGAATCCGTGCCCAGCGAAGGGCCGTCACCCGATTGCCGTATCTCGATCGCGGTGGGGCAGGAGTGACGATTCCGATTCTCATCAGATTCAGATCGGCGCCGGCGGCTTCGCCGCTGGCGCCTGCTCTACCTACAAAGCGCAGGTGCGAAATCCGGCCCACACGTCCCGGCGGTCGGGCGTGTAGAAGTTGCGATAGGCATTGTGAATCAATCGTGAGCGCGTTACCCAACAGCCTCCGCGCAGCACCTTGTGGTCACCGAACCACGGCTCCGAGTACTCTTTATACGGTCCCGGAATAAAGCCAGGATATGGAGCAAAAGTGGTCGCGGTCCACTCCCAAACATTCCCGATCATCTGCCGGCAACCGAAGGCGCTATCGCCCGCAGGCAGTGCGTCAACGGGGAGGCACCCCATCGCGCGCCAATCAAGATTGGCGCGCTCGATTGTGGGTGGATCGTCACCCCACGGAAACTCTCGCTTAAGCGCTGCAATGCCTCGACCATCAGCCGTTGCCTCTCCGCTAGCCGCCAACTCCCACTCAGCTTCCATCGGCAACCGTCTTCTGGCCCAGCGACAGTAAGCATCGGCCTCGTACCAGTTGACGTGGATGACTGGCAGCCGCTCTTCAAGCGGTACCCACGCATCGAAGTTGCGGCGCAACCAGCGCTCGTTTCCCTCAAACTGCCAGTAGACGGGGTGCTCCGCGCCGACACTCGCACGCCACCGCCAACCTTCCTCTGTCCAAAACTCGCTTCTTTGATAGCCGGCATCTTCGACGAAGTGTCGGAATTCACCATTGGTCAGGGCGGTCTTGGAGATCGCACAAGGTGCAATCTCAACCTCGTGAGCCAACTGCTCGTTATCAAAGACAAAGCCCTCATGGGGACTGCTTCCGAGCATGAACCTTCCGCCAGGGATCTGCGCGTCACCTGTCACGCGATTCAAACTGTCGGCGTGAGTGAGCGCCGCGCTTTGTTCGGCCAGCATTCGCTTCTGAAATACTGCGTCGCGATCATCTTTTACTACCGCAACCCTAATATCGGGCGGAGCATAGCAGAGAGTTTGGCGGGTGTAAGTGATTGCTTCGTCGTGCATCTGCTCGTGCAACAACACCAGGTTCAGAAAGTAATCCTCATCGTAGCCCTCAGCATCCTTCAAGACTACGACGTCAGAGCTGGTCTGCTCAATTATCCGCTCAAGCGTCTGCCGCACATAAGCCAGGGTTTCGTCCATCGTTAGTAACGGCAAGTCCCAGCGAGTGTCATGGGCAACCCGCGCCGAATCGTAGAGCTCATCGCCGTGTGGCAGAATCGG
>JBGTCM010000103.1:0-4501 GCA_041748795.1 Pyrinomonadaceae bacterium | reverse complement strand
TATCGCGGTGATGTAAACAAAAGCGGCGCCAGGCCGCCGCGGACCAAAGCGCCGCCGGGCCGGCGCACTCCAAGGAGGCGCCCAGGCCGGGCGTATATGAAAGACCTTATGGAAACATTAAACAAAGACATACGCTACGCGATTCGCAGTTTGCTAAAACGTCCCGGCTTCACAGCCGTTGCCGTGATCACCCTGGCGCTGGGAATTGGTCTTAACTCTGCGATCTTCAGCGTCATCAACGCAGTCCTGCTGCGACCTTTGCCGTATGACGATCCGTCTGCGCTGGTGTCGTTCCGTTCTAATCAATCAGCTCCCGAACTCGCCGACGTGGAAACGCAGAGCCGATCCTTCACAATGGTTGGTGGCGTAGTACTCCAGGCCCTGGACTACACGGCCGGCAGCGAGCCGGTTCAAATTCAAAACGGTCATGTGACGGGCGGCTTCTTTGAAACATTGGGCGGCAAGGCGGAACGTGGCCGCGTGATCGTCGCCGATGACGACAAGCCTGGCAATCCATCTGTAGTGGTCCTGAGCAACGCGCTTTGGCGTCGTCAGTTTGGTGGTGATCCTGAAATTGTCGGAAAAACAATTCCACTGAGCGGCAACGTGTACACGGTCATTGGCGTCATGCCCGCGGGGTTTAGCTCACCGGCCGACAACAGCGAATCCTGGACGCCCGTTCACGTCTCAAATGCCCTGGCCGCAAAATTTCGTGGCGTGCATTTTCTGCGCACCTACGGCCGCCTGGCCCCGGGCGTGACCATCGATCAGGCGCGGGCTGAAATGCAGTTAATTGATAAGAACCTTGCGGCGCAGTATCCGGATGAGAACAAGATGCGCAACACGGTTTTGATCGGGTTGCATGAAAGCATCGTCGGCGAATCACGGCGCTCGTTGCTGGTCTTATTTGCCGCCGTGAGTTTGGTCCTCCTGATTGCCTGCGCAAATTTTGCAAATCTATTGTTGGCGCGATCGGCTGAACGTGAGCGCGAGTTTGTAATTCGCGCCGCGCTCGGAGCCGGTCGCTGGCGTTTAATTCGACAACTCCTGACCGAAAGCGTTTTGGTGTCGCTCATCGGCGGCGCTGTCGCCGTCCTCCTGGCGATATGGGGAACTAGTCTGCTCGTCTCACTTAAACCGGAAAACCTTCCGCGCCTTCAGGAGATTGGCGTGGATCTGCGCGTGCTCGGATTCACCTTTGGGCTTTCTTTCCTGACCGGGATCGTCTTCGGTTTGTTGCCCGCTTGGGCGGCTGCTCGCGGCGGTGTCAGCGAGTCGCTAAAAGAGGGCGGCCGAAGTTCAACCGCCGGCGGCGCTCGCCAACGTTTACGCGGTGCTTTTGTTGTCGTCGAACTGGCCGTGGCGTTGGTGCTACTGGTGGGCGCGGGGCTCCTCATCAAGACGTTTTGGAATCTCCGTTCAGTCGAACCGGGATTTGCTGCAGACCACCTCGTGACGATGCGAATTGAATTACCTGAAGCACGCTACAAAGAACCTGACAGGCAGAATCGTTTTCGCTCGCAGACGCTTGAATCTCTTAAATCGTTACCTGGTGTTCAAGCGGCGTTGGTAAGTGAACTGCCACTCAGTGGCGACAGTTTGAACCATGATTTTCTTATTGAGGGTGCTCCGCACATTGAGCCGGGCGCAGAGCCGAGTCTGGAAACGCGCAGCGTGCAAGGTGATTACTTCAGGACCATGCAAATTCCGCTGAAGGCCGGGCGCGACTTTGATTCGCGAGATTTTGCTGAGAAAGCGCCGCTCGTGGGAATCGCAAACGAAGCGATGGTCCGCCGTTACTTTCCAAATGAAGACCCTTTGGGGAAACGTGTTCGTTGGGCGCGGAGTTCTGAGGTGCAATGGATCACCATCGTAGGCGTGGCCGGAGACGTTAAGCATTTTGGTCTCGATTTTCCGGAAGAAGCCGGGTTGTATTCGCCATACACTCAAGCGCCGCCGTGGAAACGTTGGATGAGTTTGGTCGCGCGTACCCAATCAGATCCTGCGGCAATGGCCCAGGCAATCAAGGAACAAGTTTGGAGAGTCGATGCGCAGTTACCGGTAACCAAGGTTCGGACCATGAACGAGGTGGCGGCCTCTTCGTTTGCTGCCCGGCGATTCAACATGTCTTTGCTCGCGCTCTTTGCAGTGCTGGCGCTGGTGTTGGCCGCGATTGGTATCTATGGAGTGATGTCGTATGCGGTCACTCAACGGACGCAGGAAATCGGCATTCGCATGGCGTTGGGGGCGCAAGCCGGTGATGTGCTGAAACTAATTATCCGAAACGGGCTGACGCTGACGTTGATCGGAGTGGCCCTGGGGATGGCAGGCGCGATTGCCTTGACCAGACTTATGTCGACTTTGCTCTTCGGTGTCACTCCTACCGACAAACTAACGTTCGTGGCTGTGTCCGGCGTTTTGATTTTCGTGGCCTTGCTGGCTTGTTATGTTCCTGCCCGGCGCGTAACGAAGGTCGATCCGTTAGTGGCGCTCAGATACGAGTGACGATGTTCGACATGCTTCAGCTTGTCGTCGTGATGCGATAAGGGCCTTTTGGGCTAGCAGCGACAAGGTAAAGCATGTCGGACACAACGCAACGAATCGTTGAGATGGCGGACTTGTCCGCGACGTCGGGCACAAGTGCCCGAACTAAACGGTTGCCTTTGTGCTGTCCTCACTCGGATTTTATGGCGTCATTAACCGCCAAGGCGCCAAGACGCTAAGGCGCCAGGAAAGGACATGTCCAATTACCCGATGATGGGGCCTTCCAGTCTTTTCTTGGCGAACTTGGCGTTTTGGCGGCTAATCCTGTAACCCGAGTGGTTGCGCGCCGGTTATTTCCCGCCTATCTTCATCTCATCGAGACTGTTTCTAACAATGCCAAAAATTCTGATAGCTGATGACCAATCCGACGTGCTCGCCGCGTTGCGCCTGCTGCTTAAAGGCGAAGGTTTTCAAACTGAGACTGCGTCTTCACCCGCCAGTGTGTTGAAAGCCGTCAATACGCAGGAGTTGGATGTGGTCCTGATTGACCTCAACTACGCGCGCGACACGACATCGGGGAGTGAAGGACTTGACTTGCTGACCGGGATACAAGCAGTTGATCCAACTTTGCCGGTGGTGGTTATGACCGCCTGGGGCAGTGTCAACCTTGCAGTCGAAGCTATGCGACGAGGTGCACGCGACTTCATACAGAAACCCTGGGACAACGCGCGGCTGCTCGCAGTTTTGCGGACACAGGTCGAGTTGGCTGAGGCGTTGCGGCGCGGGCAGGACCTCGAAGCGGAAAACCTGGCCCTCCGTGACAACGCAGCGGAAACAGCGACCAAGTTGCCCAGTGTCGTCGCCGAATCGCCAGCGATGAAAGGCATTCTCAAACTCGTCGAACGGATAGGGCCGGCCGATGCCAACGTGCTCATCACCGGCGAGAATGGGACCGGTAAGGAAGTGGTAGCGCGTTCGCTACACGCCGCTTCGGCACGTTCCTCAAGACCTTTGGTGTCACTTAACGCGGGTGCTTTGGCTGAGGGTGTTTTCGAAAGCGAGTTGTTCGGTCACGTGCGCGGGGCCTTTACGGATGCCCGGACAGATCGTGTCGGGCGTTTTGAGTTGGCTGATCGGGGAACACTCTTCCTGGATGAAATCGCAAACGTGCCGCTTAACCTGCAACCAAAACTCCTGCGCGTTTTGGAGACCGGTGAATTCGAGCGCGTCGGCTCATCCAAGACCAGGCAGGTCGACGTGCGCGTGCTCTCGGCAACGAATGCCGATTTGCACGCCGATGTGGCCCTGGGAAAGTTTCGCCAGGATCTCCTCTTCAGGCTCAACACGGTTGAGATTCACTTGCCGCCCGTGCGCGAACGCCCGGAGGACATTCCTCCGCTCGCCGAACATTTCTTGAAACAACACCGAGGACGATACGCGCGCGATATCACCGGCTTCACGCCGCCCGCAGTGGAGGCCCTGCTGCAACACCGTTGGCCGGGTAACGTTCGGGAGTTGGACCATGTGGTTGAGCGGGCCGTGCTGATGAGCTCCGGCAATATGATCACGGCTTTCGATTTGGCACTGCAGGCGACGCCCGATGCGCGGCTGAATGCTCGATTCGACGAAATGAGTCTGGAGGAAGTGGAGCGGCTTTTGATTCAGAAAGCGCTGGCGCGCTGCGGAGGCAATGCAAACCGGGCTGCGGAAGAACTGGGCCTCAGCCGCAGCGCGCTGTATCGCAGATTGCAGAAGTATGGGTTGTCGTAGCACTACAGAACCGAGCGCGGTAGCGCCGGATGCTGAAGGCGTCGATGGCAAGTCGCATCCAGCTGCTTTACCGCGAAGCGGTTGCGGAATACAGCCCAGGGTTGTCGCGCTTCGCGGCTACCCTGGGAAACAGGGTTAGGACCGCCACCAACCCCAACGGGGTTGTGACCGCCGCGAAGCCTGACGCAACCCCGATGGGGTTGTTATCGTTCACGGGCCTCTTACCCAGATCGGAAGAGCCACGTCT
>JBGTCM010000102.1:0-1952 GCA_041748795.1 Pyrinomonadaceae bacterium | reverse complement strand
AAAGATGCCAGCCCCAGCGCGAAGCCAGGCTTGATTCCAGCGAACGGGGTAGAAAGCTTCCAATCAAAGGCAGCCATCTCTTATTCAGAAAGTAAGTCTTCACTTCTATTTCCGAAAAATCTTTGAAAAGCTCGCGGGCTTCCTGTCGCGTGTAGACCCGCGCCAGAGGATTGCCGGCTCCATCCGTGTTCTGGTTCAAAAACTCATTGGGCTTTAGATAAGATTCTTTTTCAGTCCGCAATAGTTTGGCATGTTGGCGGAGTGAATCCATTGGCTCGCCGGTAATTTTTTGTACTAAGGCGATCCCGGATTCCCAACGCAGCAGTTGCGCGCCCGCACGACGCATGACGGAGATGTTCACGCGATAGTTATAAGAATTCCGGTGGTAGAGCATAACAACAGCCCGACCGCCCGGTCGAAGCACGCGATGAATTTCCTGGATTGCTTTGCCCGTGTCCGGCGTGTGATGCAAAACCCCGTGCGAGTAGACTACATCAAAACTTTGGTCCGCGAAGTCGAGGTTTTCCGCATCCGCCGTGCGAAAACTTCCAGGGAGATTGAAGAGCTCGAAACGTTTACGCGCCAACTCCACAGCTGCTTCGGTTAGATCTACTCCAGTGTAATCGGCACCCGCCTCGGCAAACTGCGCCCCGTCCGTGCCAAGTCCGCAACCAATCTCCAGCACCTTCAAGCCACGCGTCTTATCAAACTCAGCAGCGCCGGGAATATGCCATTCCTTCGTATAGCGGTGCGCCTCGACCAACTCATAAAAGCGGCGCGTCCCCGGAGGCGCATCGGCAAACTTTACACCGCACGGATTCGCCTGCCAAAAGGCGCGCACTCGTTCCTTGAGGTTTGTTTCGGCGTCGGACATTGAGCGAATGAGAATAGCAGAGCGCGGTGGGTTGCAGTAAACGCAGGCTAATCCGTGTTAGGTAAGACACCGGCACCGATTTCTTAGGAGCAGCGATCCGGAGGCGGCCGTAGTCTCCTCGGGGTAGGGAAGGAGGGCTTGCCCCCGCTCTTCGTTACTCATCAGTAATGTTTGGCGACGAAGAGCGGGGGCAGGCCCTCCTTCCCTACCTCTAACCATTCTCAAGCCTCACTAGAGGTCGACTTCATTCGTCGGCGGCAAAACCTATTTCGCAGCTGAAAGAATCCGCTCCATTATCTTTGGATCCTCCGGCAAGAGTCCCGACTTCGGCAGACGCGGCGTTAGCGTGGCCCAGTTTTTGTCCATTGCGAACACTTTCTTAAACAGCGGCAGCGACTCGTCTACTTTCCCCATGTTGACGAGGGCTACTGCGTGCCAGTAGATCATTTCCGCATTGTCGGGAACGATTTTCTCCGCGGCCGAGTATTCCCGCAGCGCACCTTCGTTGTCTTTGTGTTCCACCGCGAGGTCGCCGGCGTTCATATGGTTGTAGGCCCTTTGCAGAGTGACGAGACGACGCAGTTCTTTTAACGGTTCCGGATTATCGTCTACACGCAAATCGAAAAGACGGCCTTTCCAGGGCTGGCCGGGAGACGGCCTGGCCTTAACAATAATTAGCGCCGCGGATTGTCTACCACGAATATCGCCGCCCGCCGCTTGTCCGGCGTCAAGTGCGGCGAGCATACGCTCGGCCAGATCACCCTTAGCACTTTCGAAAGCCTGGGCCATCGCCGGCCAAACCTTGTCGTTCAGCATCAAGTTGGCCTGGACCGCATAATCCTTGCCCACAATGTGACCCGCAGCCTGGATGTTCTTGGCGCCGGTCCACGCGTCTACCCTTCCTCTGTAATCAATCATCGCAACCTGTCTCAGGTCGCGCGACTTATCGTATTCCAGCAACGTCTTCAACACGTCCGGAGCGCTTCTTCCATTCTGCAACATCTGCAGTCCCATGCTTCCGTAGTTAGGTTCAACAAACGACTGTGTCGCGACGGCGCCGAGGCCCGCTTCGGCCCAG
>JBGTCM010000101.1:0-13572 GCA_041748795.1 Pyrinomonadaceae bacterium | reverse complement strand
TAACTCACGGAACTACCTATGTTGAATTCGGCCAACAAGCCTATGAGCAAAAGTACGCAGAACGTCGTCTCAAGCATCTGATGGTGCAGGCGAAATCTCTTGGTTTCCAACTTGTTCCCTCGCAGATGTAACGGAGTTTCTAAGAAGCGCGGTAGCGCCCGATCCTTGAGGCTACTCCTGGCTAAAGAAATCGCCCTTTTCATGCTTGATACCTTAAGCATTCCACGCAACCCGCGCTGTGTTCTGTAACTGATTAACGAAACTGCATCACTACCGGTTTCTTGACAGAAGGTCTGTGGGCCGCTAGTCTTACGGTTTCTTTTTTAGGGGAGAATCTGATCTGTATGGCGAAGCGAACTTTTCAACCTAATAATCGACGTCGCGCGAAGACCCACGGGTTTCGTGCCCGAATGGCATCAAAGGCCGGAAGACTTGTACTGAAGCGGCGGCGCGCCAAAGGCCGCCGGCGTCTTACGCCAGCTCATTACTGATAGGCGGCGCTCGATGACCGCGTATCTGCGTAGCAGCCGTGAATTCCAAACGGTCTATCGGAAGGGTAAACGCTACGATGGAGCTTTAATAACGGCGTTTGTCTTACCCAACAAGCTTTCTCACAACCGGTTTGGCATTACGGCATCCCGGAAAGCCATTGGCAATGCCGTGCAAAGGAATCGCGCGAGAAGGCTGCTAAGAGAAACGTTTCGGCTCAAAGAGCCTTTACTGGTCGACTTGCTTGATAAATACGATTGGGTATTCAACGCCAAGCGAAAGCTGCCGTCATTGAAGTTAGCCGCGGCGTTTGAAGAATTTGAAAAAGTGGTATTGAGAGTGGCGCAGGAAGAAAGTAAAACCCAGTAGTTTGGGTAATAGGTACGTGAAGTTTTTACTAACCGAATTTATCAGGTTCTATCAATCCGTCATTTCACCCTTTCTTCCACCCTCTTGCAGATTTTCTCCAACGTGTTCTGAATATGCCGCCCAGGCGATTGCCAAGTATGGCGCCTTGCGGGGAACCGCGCTCGGGATTCGCAGAGTGCTGCGATGTCACCCGTTTAGCGCAGGCGGCTACGATCCTGTGAAGTAGTGAAGACCAAGGCGGAGCAGGTTCCCGCGGTTGAGGTAAATGCAACAAAAACGCTTAATACTTGCTCTTTTGATCTCCACGGCAATCCTTTTCCTGTGGGGTTACCTGGCACCGGTCCAGCCACCCCAGCCCGATCCAGCGACAACGGCGCAATCCACGCCCCAGCCAACCGCCACCGCGGCTAACCAGGCTTCTCCAACACCTTCTACGCCTACTGCTACCGCTCCGACTGTAAACAACGCGCCACGCCGCACTATTTCAATAAAAACACCACTCTACGATGTAAAGTTGGACAGCCAGGGTGCGGAAGCCATTAGCTGGATAATTAAGAAGAACAAGGACAGCAATAGTGGAATCTTCTCTGTTGCTGGTAACAAGAACAATCCCGTACACCTCGAGCTCGTTTCCCCTGAAGGGCTGAAGAGGGAACCGCGCGAAGTACCGCTTCAGTTGTTAACCGGCGACGCTGCGGTCGACCGCCTGCTCACGTCAACCAGTTATTCGGTGGAGGGAATTGAGGCCGGAGCTCCAGATACGGAAATTAGCCTGGGCCCAACCGAGAGCCGGCGAATTACCTTCCTTTTCAATGAACCGAGCATGGGTTTGAACGTCGCCAAAACTATTGTCTTCAATGGATATGACTACGTGGTCGATCTGGAGATAACAGCTAAGCGTGGCGACCAGACGGTCCCGGCCAAGGTCAGGGTTGGACCGAGTATTGGTGATCAGGGCGTCAAGTACTACACGTTTTATTCAGTGGCTCCGGAGGCAGTGGTCTCCATCGGCAACCCTACGACGGTAACCCGATATCCACCTCAATCAATAAACGGCAACACAAGTTCCCCCGATCGCATGGCCCTGGGAGGTCAAGTAGACTGGGCTGGTGTGGGCGACACGTACTTTTCAATGGTTGCCGTCCCTTCCAAGCCAGTTGAGGGGTTGGAGCTTCGCACCACGCAGTATGACTACTCAGCGAATGGAACAAAGGAGAGTCGCTTCCTGACTACGGCGTGGGTCCCGGTTCCCACGGACGGATCTCGAACTGTCCTCTATTCCGGCCCAAAGGATCACTTCATTCTGGAGGAAGTGAACGGCAAGATCAGCCAGGCAGTGGGCCGGCAGGTTGACCTCGAGGGTCTTATCGACTACGGCTGGTTTAGCTGGATGTCTAAACCTCTGGCGGTGCCCATCCTCAAGGCCATTAAGTGGCTAAAGCAGATGACCGGCAGCTACGGCGTCGCGATTATTCTGTTTACGATCGTTATCTACTCACTGTTTTTCCCACTGAAGTGGCGCTCGTCAAAGGCAATGAAGAAGGCGCAGAAACTGGCGCCTAAGATGAAGGAGTTACAAGAGAAGATAAAAGGAATGAAGCAGAACGATCCGCGCTTGAAAGAGCTGCAGGTCGAACAGCTTCGCTTGATGAAGGAAGGGAATCCGTTAGGCGGGTGTCTTCCCTTACTTATCCAGATGCCGTTTCTCTTCGCACTCTATAGGGCAATTACCATTTCCTTGGATTTCCGACAGGCGACATTCCTTTGGTTGCCGGACCTCTCGGGAGGAGACCCGTATCACATTCTGGAAGTACTGATGGCTGGGACGATGATCGTCCTTCAGCTCATCACGCCGGCGCCGTCCGCCGACCCGCTTCAGAGAAAAATGATGGCCATAGGCATGCCGATCTTCATGTTGTATGTGCTCTGGGGTGCGCCTTCCGGCTTACTGCTCTACTGGCTCGTCGGAAACATAGTTGGTTTTAGTCAGCAGTTCGTTATCAACAAATTAACGCAGTCCAGCGATGATGAGCCTCCGCCGGCAGAGCCGTCTGGCAAAGGAAGTCCGAAGAAAGGAATGGGCACACCGAAAGCAGCACGGGCTTAACTTTCAGGAGTCTGAACGATGATGCAAGAGAGTTGCGCTAACGCGGGTAGTTTCCTCGAGTCGCTGTTTCAGCAGATGAAGCTGAATCTTAACGTCACTGTTACAGCATCCCCTACCGAGTGTTTACTAGATTTCAGTGGCCCAGATTCGGGGCTTCTACAGGCTGAGGGGGGCGAGCTCCTGCAGGCCTTGCAACACATTGTGACCCAGGCTTTCGGGAGAAAACTCGATGAGGGCCAGCGCCTTGTTTGCGACGTAGAAGGCTTTCGCGCTACTCGCGAGGCTGAGTTACGTAAGATGGCATTGCACGCCGCAGATCGAGTTCGGTCCACTGGGGCGCCGTTTGTCTTCGGCGAAATGAACGCCAATGAGCGACGCATTATTCACTTGACTCTGGCCGAATGTGACGACTTGGCGACGGAGTCTGTCGGCGAAGGATCAGGGCGAAAGGTGAAGGTTGGGCCGCGACGCTCACAATGATAGAGGTCAGCTTTTTTTACTGGACTAACCTGCTGAGATGCGATGGATACCATAGTCGCAGTCGCCACGCCGCCAGGTCGAAGTGCGATCGGTATGATTCGCATGAGTGGACCAGGGTCGCTGCAGATCCTTCGCGCGCTTGTTAGAGACCCACAGTTCAATCCTACATCGAATCAAATAATCTTAAAACAGATCTTCCTCGCCGGTTCGGAAGAATTGCTTGATTCCTCCTTGGTCAGTTTCTTCAAATCTCCACATTCATTCACGGGTGAAGACATGGTTGAGATCAGTTGCCATGGGTCGCCCGTCGTTCTCCGGCAGCTGCTCGATCAAATCCAGCAACTCGACGCGCGCCTGGCTGGTCCAGGTGAGTTCACTCTGCGCGCGTGCAGGAATGGGAAGCTGAATCTTAGCCAGGCTGAGGGCATACGCGATCTAATCAACGCGCGCACCAGTGCGGCTGCGCAACAGGCTGCTCGTCAGTTAAAGGGACAACTCTCTAAATCGCTGCAGAGATCCAAAGAAGAACTGATCTCGGCGATTGTTCGATTGGAGTCGGCGCTCGAATTTGTCGAAGACGATCTGCCGCAACTGCGCAATAACGAAGTGGTGGACCAAGCGTCTGGAACGCTCGCCGGCCTCAAAGAACTCTCCAGGACTTTTGCCACCGGACATTTGCTACGTGACGGGATCAAAGTCGCTCTAGTGGGACGACCCAATGTGGGTAAGTCTAGTGTGTTCAACAAGTTACTGAGATTTGAGAGAGCGATAGTTACGGATCTACCTGGAACCACTCGAGACAGTCTTGTGGAACAGATAAGCCTTCAGGGTATTCCTGTTTCTCTGACGGACACCGCGGGACTGCGTGAAGCAGGCGATAGGATTGAAGCGTTAGGCATCAGTCGTACGCAGCAAGTGATTGCCGACGCGGATCTGGTTGTGCTGGTTGTTGATGGTTCGTCAGATCTTGCGTCGGAGGACCATGCAGCCCTCGAAGAAGCAAGACGAAACAAACATATTGTCGCAGTTAACAAAATTGATCTGCCATTGGCGCTTAAGGTTGAAAGCCAACTTGGCGGTGAGTCGACTGTGGTCCATCTGTCTGCTCTCACGGGAGAGGGGCTTGAGGAACTTACTGCTGCTATAGTGAAGCCATTCGCGGACTTTGATTCGGAGTCGGTAGGATTGATGATCACCGACAGTAGGCATTATGATCTACTTCGCCGCGCAGAGAGCTCGCTTGAAGAGTCGTTGTTACTGCTGCATCAGAACGCGAGCGAGGAGCTTGTGCTCATTGGCCTCCACAACGCCCTCAAGTTTCTTGGAGAGATCACCGGCGAGACTACTACCGAGGACATTCTCGGGCAGATTTTCAGCACGTTCTGCATAGGAAAATAAAGATGGCGTTTGACGAAGTATTCGATTGCGTAGTGATCGGGGGTGGGCACGCTGGCTGTGAAGCAGCCTCGGCCGCCGCTCGGCTAGGTGCAAACACAGCGCTCGTGACGCTTAATCTGGATCTCATTGGCCAGATGTCTTGTAACCCCGCAATCGGCGGTATTGCTAAAGGCCATTTGGTTCGCGAGATAGACGCGTTGGGCGGCATCATGGGTCGCGTCATAGATCGCACCGGAATCCAGTTTCGGCTGCTTAATCGATCTCGAGGACCAGCCGTCCAATCACCTCGTGCGCAAGCCGATCGCTCGTTGTATCGCCTGGAAATGCGGGCTACGCTCGAAAACACCCCGAACCTACACTTGCGTCAGGGAATGGTCGTTGAGTTGGTTGTGCAAAACAACAGGATTCGCGGCGTCGAGATGCAGGACGGACGGAGAATCGGAGCCGCTGCCGTCATTATTGCCGCAGGCACCTTTCTAAACGGTCTCATACACACGGGTCGAACGACATATACCGCCGGTCGCGTCGGGGAACCTGCCTCGATTGAACTGGCAGAGTCGCTTAAAAAGCTGGGTTTTCCGGTAGGAAGGTTAAAGACTGGCACGCCGCCGCGGCTGGATGGCCGGACCATCGACTGGAGCGCCTTTGAAAAGCAGGCCGCGGATGAACGGCCAGTCGCCTTCTCTTTTTCTACCGACGAAGTCCTCCAGGATCAGATCAACTGTTATATCGGCTACACCAGCAACAATCTCCACGAGGCGATTCGTCGGAACCTCGACCAATCACCCCTCTACTCGGGCAAAATCAAAGGCGTTGGCCCTCGTTACTGCCCGTCCATCGAAGACAAAGTTGTTAAGTTTGCAGCCAAGGACAGACATCAACTCTTCCTCGAGCCGGAAGGCCATAACACGAATGAGGTTTATCTCAACGGGTTCTCGACCTCTTTGCCTGCTGCGTTGCAACAGGATCTGGTGAGGATGATTCCCGGGTTAGAGGAAGTTAAGATTATCCGCCCGGGCTATGCAATCGAATACGATTACGTCGATCCTCGCGAACTGGGGCCGGACCTCCAGTGTCGAAGAATAGCCGGACTCTTTCATGCCGGGCAGGTAAACGGCACGACTGGATACGAGGAGGCTGCATGTCAGGGTTTGGTGGCCGGTATCAACGCCGCACTCCAGGTGCAGGGTCGAGAGCCGTTTCGCCTCAGACGTGACCAGTCGTACGTAGGTGTTTTGGTGGACGACCTGATAAAGCAGGGTGTTGACGAACCCTATCGAATTTTCACTTCGCGCGCGGAATACCGGCTGGCTCTAAGACATGACAATGCCGATGAACGACTGCGGGGCTATGGGCGCGAGGTGGGTTTGGTGGGAGACTCCGATTGGGAGCGTTTCAACCAGCGCAGGGATCGTATCGCCAAAGTGAAGAAGGCCCTTCAATCTACGCGTTTTCGCAAGTCTGATGCTGCCTACGCAGCGTTATCTACTCAAATTTCGGGGGATCTCGGGGATTCCGTCAGTCTTTCGGAGCTCGCCCAACGGCAGGGAATAACGGCTGAAATCATTAGCCGTTTGCTGCCAACGGAAGTCGCAACCTATGTATCGACGGCAGATTTGGAATTTGCGTTGGCCGACAATCTCTATTCCGGCTATATCAAGGCGCAAGAGGCAGTTATACAAAGACTCTACCATCACGACTCTACTCCAATTCCCACAGATACGGATTTCAGGGGTTTTGATGGTCTTTCGCATGAAATGGTGGAGCGACTCGAACGAGTGAGGCCGTCGACGTTTGGAGAGGCTCGGACTATTCCTGGCATGACTGCCGCCGCTTTGTCTACCCTCCTGGTCGGTGTAAGTACCCCTTCATAAGGCATTTACAATAATGTTTCTCGTGTCCCGCAATGTCTTCATCGAAAAGGGGACACGTGAAACATCCGTAAAACGCCATCTCGGGCAAGGTTTTGTGGTAACTCCAGCACTCCTGTGTTAACTTTAGCCGCGCTCGCAACTAAATGGCTAAAACAATAGCAATTGCAAATCAGAAGGGTGGTGTGGGCAAAACCACGACCGCGGTGAATCTTGCTGCCGTTCTGGCAAGCCCCGAAGTCCCCGTTTTGCTTGTAGATGCGGATCCACAGGGGAACGCGACGTCTGGGGTCGGGGTCCAAAGGGGTAGTTTTCGAAAAAGTGTGTACCACAGCATTGTTCTTAGGGAACCTGCCCGGGAAGCGATAATCGATACTAATACGCCCCATCTAAAAGTCTTGCCGGCCAATAAGGATCTGGCTGGAGCAGAAGTAGAACTGGTCGATTTAGAACGGCGGGAATTTCGGTTGAGGGAAGCGCTAGAACCGCTCGCCAATGACTTTAAATACATCATTATCGACTGTCCGCCGTCGTTAGGTCTTTTGACGCTGAATGCTCTGACTGCCGCCCAGTCTCTGCTCGTTCCAATCCAGTGTGAGTATTACGCACTGGAGGGAGTGACGGAGTTGTTCGACACTCTCGCGCGCATTCGGCGTCTTCACAACCCCACGCTTACTATAGAAGGCCTGCTCCTCACAATGTACGACGAGCGCACCAACCTCTCTTCGGCCGTCGCTTCTGACCTGCGAGACTTCTACGGACGCCAGGTGTTTGAGACGGTGATACCGCGCAATGTACGACTAGCCGAGGCGCCAAGCTATGGCAAGCCGATAACCCTCTACGACCTCCATTCCAAAGGGGCCGAAGCGTACTTTCAGTTAGGCAAGGAGATAATCGCGCATGACACGAAAGGCATTGGGTCGGGGGCTGGGGGCGCTGCTGTCAGCTGAAGGCACTGCGACCGCGACCGAAGACGCCAGCGAAATCCCCATAGAACTTATAGAGCCGAGCCCTTTGCAGCCTCGGACTGTTTTTGATGAAGCGAAATTGGCTGAGTTGGCACGGTCCATCACGGCAAACGGCGTAGTTCAGCCGCTTCTGTTACGACGGCGCGGGGATAGATTTGAGCTCATCGCCGGCGAGCGACGTTGGCGCGCAGCACAACTCGCAGGCTTAACAAAAGTGCCGGCTGTAGTGCGGAACGTTTCCGACGACAAGGTCCTCGAACTTGCTCTCATTGAAAACATCCAGCGCGAAGATCTCAATCCGATAGAGGAAGCTCGCGCATATAAGAAACTGATCGAAACAATCGGGCTAACTCAGGAGACAGTCGCCGAGCGCGTGGGCCGGGATCGATCGTACGTAACCAACTATTTGCGTCTTCTGCGTCTGCCTGACGACCTGCAGGAACTCCTGCAGGCCGGAAGACTTTCAACCGGACATGCGCGGGCCATCCTCGGCACGGACCAGGTAGATATCCAACGTCGGCTAGCGCGAAAAGTAATCGAACAGGATTTATCCGTGCGCGCGACTGAACGTCTGGTGCGGCAACTCGGAGAGCCAACTGCGCGCGGCAAGAAGCCAGTGACCAAGCGTGAAGAAGGTGATCCGAATGTCCGCGCCGCGGAAAACAAACTAAGGCGGCAGTTCGGGACTCAGGTCCGCATCGTACTTGTCCAGGGAAGTCAGCCGGGCCGAATTGAGATTGAGTTCTACAACTCGCGGGATCTGGATCGAATTTATAACCTGCTGGCCGATCGCGTCCCGGTTTCGTAGTACTTTGTGCAACGCACCTAACACGTAGCCCTATTCCGGTAGTATAAAGTACATCTGGTCGAAGGTGCGCCAGCGTGTTGGTGGCGCAAAAAACCTGGCCTTTCGTTTGGGCGTGTGCGTGCTTGACCCGTTTTTAAACGGGGTGTTAGACTCCGACGCTTTTGTAAATTCCAACTAATTGCTCAGGGGATAGGGTTGCTACTAGCCTTCTCGGGACCAACGATTCAGCTAGTGCCGGACGGCACTCTGCTTTTCCATCTTATTCTTATCATCGTCATGGTGGCGGTGGTAAACGCGACCTTGTTGAAGCCGATCAATCGGATTCTGGCGGAACGCGAACGGAAGACGAAGGGGCGACTGACCGAAGCTGAGACCGTCACGCTGAAAGTCGAGCAGGAGCTTCGCGAGTATGAGAGGCGGCTGCGTGAGGCACGTTCCGAGGGGTACTCGCTGATGGACCGCGAGCGCCAGGCGCTGGCTTCCGAAAGGGAACGGAAGCTCACGGAATTACGGGCGCAGATTAACCGGCAACTCCTCGACGAACGGCAGCGGCTGACTAGCGAAACTGAGCAGGCGAAGGTCGCGCTCGAGAGCAACGCGCGAAGCTTGGCCGTGGACATCAGCCAGCAGATTCTCCATCGACCTGTCACCGGACAGGGAACTTCGTAAACGGACAGGGGTGCATTCAGTTTTGGTTTTTGACTCTTTCACATTGATGGCGCTGGCCGCTTTTGCGGAGGACGGAGGGGCTCCCTGGTGGTTGAACTATCCAGGGCTCGAGGTGTGGAAATTCGCAAATCTCTTTATCTTTATTGTCGCCGCACTGCTTCTCCACCGCCGCTTTGGTAGACCAATTCGCGAAGCGCTGCGATCACGGAGCGAAGCGATCAAACGCGAGTTGCAGCAGGCGCGCGAAGAACGTGACGCAGCGTTGGCGAAACTATCTGAAGTTGAAGCTCGCTTTGCGAGTTTGGATGTGGAGGTAGCCGCGGTAAAGGAAAAAGCGCGAGCCGAGGCTGAAGCAGAGAAGCAGCGGCTTACCCTATCGACTGAAAAGGACATCGCCAAAATCAAGGAGCAAGCGAATCGTGAAATCGAGAGCGCTGCGAAAGCAGCCCGGCATGATCTCCGTCGCTTCGCCGCAGAGGAAAGTGTGCGCCTTGCCGAAAACATTTTGAAGCAAGAGATCAAACCGGAAGATGACGCACGGCTTGCGAATCTCAACGTTGAGGAGCTTGGGAGGGTGCAGGCTTGAGTTCACAGACCGTAGCACGCCGCTATGCGTCGGCACTGGCCGACGTAGTCATAGCCCAAAATGAAGTCGCAGAAGTGCGAGACGAGCTAATCGCCTGGGAGAGAATGATTCTCGGTAATCCACTTCTTCTGGAAGCGATCACAAATCCGACCGTCGGCTACGAGCAAAAGGTCAGGATTCTTAGCGACCTGCTGGCACGTACAAAAGTGCGGAAGACGACCGCGAACTTCCTTCGGGTATTGCTAAAGAATCAAAGACTAGGTGACCTGCCACAGGTAAATGCCAAGTTTGCGCAGACTTTGGACGAGCGTGCCGGCGCCGTGAGCGCTGAAATCACTTCGGCTCGACCGCTCCCTGAGTCGGTGAAAACCGCGCTCGAGGAAACTCTTCGTCAGGTAACCAGGAAAAAGGTGCGGTTAAATTTTCAGACCGACGAAACACTGCTTGGCGGAATCGTCACTCGCATTGGCTCGACTATCTACGACGGCTCGGTACGCAATCAACTTACACGCCTGGGCGAGGAACTCGCAGGTTAAGAATTAGAGGGAAACGATGGAACCAATCAGAGCGGACGAAATAAACGAAATCATTCGTAAGCAGATTGAGAACTTTGAAACCGGCGTTACCGTGATGGAAGTCGGTACGGTCATCAAGGTTGGTGACGGAATCGCCGAGATCCACGGACTGGAAAAGGTGATGGCGGGCGAGCTACTCGAGTTTCCGCACGAGGTACGCGGGCTGGCCCTGAATCTTGAAGAAGACAAAGTCGGCGCGGTGCTCTTTGGGGATTTTCAGACGATCAAAGAAGGCGACATCGTTAAACGGACGGGCCGCATTATGCAGGTCCCGGTCGGCGACGCAATGGTGGGCCGAGTAGTCGACGCGCTGGGAAACGCGATCGATAACCGTGGTCCAGTAATTACGGAAACGTATTACCCGATCGAACGAATCGCGCCGGGCGTGGTCGACAGACAGCCAGTTAAGGAACCACTGCAGACCGGACTCAAAGCGATCGACGCAATGGTGCCGATCGGCCGCGGTCAACGCGAGCTGATCATTGGCGACCGGCAAACTGGAAAAACCGCGGTAGCTGTCGACACAATCATCAATCAAAAGGGCAAGGACGTAGTCTGTATTTACGTTGCCATCGGTCAGAAGGCATCCACCGTGGCCCAGGTCGTGAAGACATTGGAAGACTTTGGCGCCCTCGAATACACAATCGTTGTAAAAGCTACTGCTTCGGATCCGGCCGCGATGCAGTTTCTGGCGCCATATTCCGGCGCTGCGATGGGCGAGTATTTTCGCGACAACGGTCGTCACGCGCTGACGATCTACGACGATCTTTCGAAACAAGCTGCCGCATATCGCGAAATTTCGTTACTGCTTCGGCGGCCGCCAGGTCGTGAGGCGTATCCGGGCGACGTCTTTTATCTTCACTCACGCTTGCTCGAGCGAGCTGCAAAAATGTCTGATCTGAAGGGTGGTGGATCGCTCACGAGTCTGCCGATCATAGAAACGCAGGCCGGGGACATCTCGGCATACATTCCCACAAACGTAATCTCAATCACTGATGGCCAGATCTTTCTGGAAGCGGATCTTTTCAACAGCGGCATTCGGCCGGCCATTAACGTAGGCAACAGCGTTTCGCGCGTCGGGGGCTCGGCCCAGATCAAAGCGATGAAACAGGTTGCCGGCACACTTCGAATTGACCTGGCCCAGTTTCGCGAGCTGCAAGCATTCGCACAGTTCGGTTCGGACCTGGACAAAGCCACGCAGGCGCAGCTTGCTCGCGGTCAGCGTTTGGTTGAGATTCTAAAACAGCCCCAGTATCAACCAATGAATGTTGAAAACCAGGTACTAGTGATTTGGGCTGCCAGCAACGGTTATACGGACGACGTGCCGGTGGAAGACGTTCGTGGGTTTGAGGCGGAGCTACTTAAGTTTGTTGAGAACTCTCATCCAGGACTGTTGCAGAGTATTCGTGATAAGAAGAGTTTAACTGAAGAGATTCTTACGGATCTCAACCAGGTTTTATCGGACTTCAAAGTCATGTGGGCAGAAAAAACTTCCCGGGATGCGGCGGCCGCTGTCAACGCGGCGGCGGCAGCGCAGTCTGCTCCCATGGGAGCGTAGTCTTCGTAGCAGATGCCTAATCTTTTAGACATTCGCCGGCGGATTAAGTCGGTCAAGAACACGCAGCAGATCACGAAGGCCATGAAAATGGTTTCTGCGGCGAAGCTGAAGCGTGCACAGGACCGCGTGATGACGGCGCGGCCTTTCGCAAACAAAATGATGGAAGTCCTGGCCGGACTCGCGGATCGCACGGACGAAGATTTTCATCATCCACTACTCGATGCACGCGGCGATGAACGCTATCTGCTGGTGCTGGTCACTGCCGACAAGGGTCTTTGTGGCGCATTCAATACCAACCTAATCAAAGCGGCCCAGGCTTTCGTCAAGGCGAATCCCGATAAACAGATCGAAGTTTTGGCGGTGGGACGAAAAGGCAGAGATTTTTTCCGTCGAAGAGGTTCAGTGGTAGGCGAATACATCGGCCTCACGGGCAAAGGCCGGGTGGAATTTTCCGAAGCGCTCGAAGTTGCTAACGACGTAATTCTGAAATTTACCGAAGACAAGGGAATCGACAAGGCGTTTATTATCTACAACGAATTCAAGTCGGTCATTCAGCAGCGCGTCGTAACAGAGCAACTCTTGCCAGTTGCCCGGCAGGAGTCGACTGACGAAGCGGCCACGTCGGCACAGCCGGTTACGCTCGTCGACTACATCTATGAACAACCGCCCCAGGAAATATTCTCACGTCTGCTTCCGCGTCTGGTTGAAACTCAAATCTTTCGAGCCTTGCTAGAGTCAGTCGCTTCTGAACACGGCGCACGCATGACGGCAATGGACTCGGCTTCCAAGAATGCGCGTGAACTAATTGATTCTCTGACTCTGAACATGAATCGCGTACGCCAGGCTGCCATCACAAACGAAATCATTGAAGTAGTTTCCGGCGCGGCGGCACTATAACCCGAGTCATTCTTAATTCAATCCAGGCAAAGGGAAGCGAGGGCTTCCCTTTTTTCCATGACCAACTCAACGTCCAAACACCAATCCGGCAAATCGTCTGCGTTTGAGCGATTGGTGCGTTATGGACCACTGGTCCTTTGTCTCGGGCTCATCGCGTTGGCTTCCACCGCGGGATTTTCAGCCGGCAACACTTCAATGTTTATTCGACCACTGCTGAAGTGGTTGTTTCCAGGATACAGTGAAGCTGAACTCACCTCATTACACGTCCTGGTACGGAAGGTTGGCCACTTTCTCGAGTATGCGGTTCTGGCGTTTCTTGCGAGGCGCGCCTTTATATCCTCAACGCATCTATTCATTCGTCGGCGTTGGTTTGAGTTGGCGCTGCTGTTGGTGGTGGTGAATTCCTTGTTGGATGAATGGCATCAGAGTTTTGTGCCCAGCCGAACCGGATCAATTTATGACAGTTTCATCGACATCGCTGGTGGTTTGACGGTGCTGATTATCTTTAAGCTTTTTGTAAAGCAAACTGTTAGTTTGCGGGCCCGTTCGCTATGAGCGAGTATGGGCCCAACAAACTTCTGGCGCAGCTATCGCAAACTAACGGTTTGCTTTACATCAATTCGCTTTCCTCGCGGCTACATTTGTGCAAATATTTCTCTCGCTGGGGACAGGCAGAACTGACGAAGGCTTCCTGTCGTATTAGACGAATGGCGGCGGTGTCCGCACAAAGGAGAAATTAAATGGGAATTCTTGATGCCATACGTTCGCAGTTTATTGAAGTCATTGAGTGGCTCGAC